>JBARAD010000046.1:0-7583 GCA_049791675.1 Chryseosolibacter sp. | reverse complement strand
CCTGAGACGTACGCCGATGTCGAAGACCTCATGCGTGAGGTTGACTTCAAGCCGTCGACACCCATTGAGGAAGGGGTAGGCAAATTCATCGACTGGTATCGCGACTACTATAAATTATAAGCACTTAAGAAGAATGGATAAAATTGGAATTATTGGCCTGGGGTACGTCGGATTGCCGCTGGCCGCTGAATTCGGAAAGGTTATTGAGGTTGTTGGCTTTGATATTAACAAAGACCGCATCGATGAACTGAAAAAGGGTTATGACCGTACCCGTGAAGTTGAACCAGCGGAATTAAAGACATCCACCAAACTCACTTTTTCATCAGACAAGACCGATCTTAAGTCTGTTAATTACTTTATTGTCACCGTCCCTACACAGGTGGACGATTCAAAAAAACCCGATTTAAGACCCCTCATCAGCGCCAGTAAAACTGTCGGCAGCGTTATCAAGAAGGGCGACATCGTCATTTATGAATCTACCGTCTATCCCGGATGCACGGAGGAAGTTTGTGTTCCCGTGCTGGAAGAGGTCAGCGGACTAAAATTCAACAAGGACTTCTTCTGCGGATACTCCCCAGAGCGTATTAATCCTGGAGATAAACTGCACCGCGTAACAACCATAAAAAAAGTAACCAGCGGCAGCACACCTGAGGTAGCGGAAAAAGTCGACAATCTCTACAAGACGATCATCAAGGCGGGAACACATAAGGCATCCTCCATTAAAGTGGCCGAAGCTGCGAAAGTCATTGAAAACTCCCAACGGGATATCAACATCGCTTTTGTAAATGAGCTGGCATTGATTTTTGACAGGATCGGCATTGATACGCATGAGGTTCTGGAAGCCGCGGGAACAAAATGGAATTTCCTTCCCTTTAAACCGGGGTTAGTCGGCGGCCACTGTATCGGTGTAGACCCTTATTATCTTACGCATAAGGCGGAAAGCCTTGGTTATCACTCCCAGGTTATTCTGGCGGGAAGAAAGATCAATGATAACATGGGGATTCACATTGCCAACAGTGTGATCAAGCTCATGGCAAAGCAAGATCTGGCCATCAATAAAGCAAGTGTGCTGGTATTGGGCGTCACCTTTAAGGAAGATTGTCCGGATATCAGAAACAGCCGCGTTGTGGACGTCATCCATGAATTAAGGAGTTTTGGAACCCAGGTTGAGATCTTTGACCCTCATGCGGATGCTGACGAAGTAAAGCATGAATACGGGTTAGTGACGATCCCTACACTAAATAAAAAATACGATGCGATCGTTCTCGCTGTCGGGCACAAAGAATTTCGTGATCTCGACTGGAAAGGGATCAGGCACGATAAGACGGTGATTTATGACGTCAAAGGATTTCTCGACCAATCCATGATTACAGCACGTTTATGAAAAAAAAGATCCTGGTTACAGGCGGGGCCGGCTATATCGGCGCCCATACGGTTGTCGAACTCAGCAATGCCGGCTATGAGCCGGTGATCGTCGACAATTTTTCCAGAAGCGACCGCACGCTTCTCAAAGGCATGGAAAAGATCCTTGGCTTTAAACCCAACTTTCATGAGGGTGACTGCCTGGACGAAAAGTTTTTGCAGAAGGTTTTCAAAAGCGAAGGGCCGTTTTCCTGTGTGCTTCATTTCGCCGCTTACAAAGCTGTTGGAGAATCGGTACAACAGCCTTTGATGTATTATGAAAATAACATTGGCTCGCTGGTAACGCTCTTGAAAGTCATGCAGGAAAACAAGGTGAAGGACATTATCTTCTCCTCTTCTTGTACCGTCTATGGGCAGCCCGACCACATCCCGGTGGACGAGTCGGCGCCATTCAAACGGGCTGAATCTCCTTATGGAGCCACCAAGCAAATGAGTGAAAGAATTCTCGAAGACGCGGCAAAGACCGGTTTCAGAGTAATTTCACTCCGGTATTTCAATCCGATCGGAGCACATCCGAGCGGACTGATGGGAGAATTACCGATCGGCACCCCGAATAATCTCGTTCCTTACATCACCCAAACCGCCGCGGGGAAAAGAGAAAAACTCACCGTTTTCGGAAATGATTACAACACGTCCGACGGCAGTAACGTCCGTGATTTTATACATGTTGTGGACCTGGGGATCGGGCACGTGAAAGCGATGGAGTACCTTGAAAAACTTTCCGCGCCCGATGTTTACGAAGCGTTCAATCTCGGAACCGGCGTCGGGGTTTCCGTTCTGCAGCTGATCGACGAGTTCCAGAAAGCAACCGGTGTGAAATTGAACTACAGCATTGGACCAAGAAGACCCGGCGATGTGGAAAAGGTGTATGCTGATCCGTCAAAGGTCAATAAAGTTCTGAACTGGAAAACAAAATACTCCAGCGCGGATGCCTTGAAGCATGCGTGGGAGTGGGAGAAGCGGATCAGTAACCAGTAACCAGTAACCAGTAGCCAGTGAGCAGTAACCAGTGAGCAGTGAGCAGTATCCAGTTTGGGGTGGCATGTGTGGTGGAATCGCAGGGACGCATGATATGCGTCCCGCCTGGAATGTGAGTTGATCATTATCATGTAGAATCAGTCCGTATGAAGAATATTAAAATGGTGGATCTGCAGAAGCAGTATCTGCATATTAAATCCGAGGTAGACCAGGCGATCCAGGAAGTTCTCACTTCAACGGCATTCATTCAGGGTCCGCAGGTAAATGAGTTTGCCGCCGCCCTTGGGAAATATGTGGGGGCTGATCACGTCATCCCCTGTGCCAATGGAACAGATGCCCTTCAGATTGCCATGATGGCCCTGGATCTGAAACCCGGCGATGAAGTCATTGTCCCTGTTCACACTTACGTTGCCACAGCGGAGGTAATTGCTTTGCTTGGCTTAACACCTGTTTTTGTGGATGTTGATGAAGACACTTTTAATATTGATACAGCGCTAATCGAAAGGGTCATCACAACGAGAACAAAAGCAATTGTGCCGGTTCACCTGTATGGTCAGTGTGCTGATATGGAGTCTATTTTAAAGATATCGTCGAGGCACAACCTTCATGTGATCGAGGATGCAGCCCAAGCGTTGGGTGCCGAATATACTTTCAGTGACGGCTCGCGTAAGACTGCGGGTACGATGGGCACCATTGGTACGACTTCATTTTTTCCATCCAAAAATCTTGGTTGCTACGGCGATGGAGGAGCGATCTTCACACGCGACGCCGCATTGGCTGAAAAGATCAAAATGATCGCCAACCATGGTCAGCGGATCAAGTATCACCACGACATCATTGGCGTAAACAGCCGGCTTGATACCTTGCAGGCTGCCATTCTGAATGTAAAATTGAAATATCTGGCGGGCTATACGGCTGCAAGGAACGCGGTGGCTTCGTATTACGACCAACACCTTTCCCCGGCTATTATGGAGACTCCGGTCCGAGTGAAGAATTCCACTCACGTCTTTCATCAGTACACCGTCAAGATCAAGGACGGGAAGCGCGACAGTTTCCAGCAATATTTGACATCAAACGGAATCCCATCGATGATCTATTATCCGGTTCCGCTGCATCTGCAGAAAGCTTACCGGCGGCCGGGTTTTGAGGAGGGATCTTTCCCGGTGACAGAAAAGCTTTCAAAATGCGTAATTTCCCTCCCGATCCACACAGAAATGCAGGAAGAGGAGCTTGACTTCATTTGTCAAACCATTAACAGTCTTAACTGATGACGGAGGAAAAATCTTACTACGCTCATCCTACTGCTGTTATTGACGACGGGTGTGAAATCGGGACCGGCACCAAAATCTGGCATTTTTCACACATCATGTCCAAATGCCGGATCGGTGAAAACTGCAACATCGGCCAGAACGTCGTTGTTTCTCCGGAAGTAGTGCTTGGCAACAATGTCAAGGTTCAGAACAACGTTTCGATCTATACTGGAGTAACATGTGAGGATGATGTTTTTCTGGGGCCGTCGATGGTGTTCACCAACGTAATTAACCCGCGAAGCGCCATTAACCGCCGGGGGCAATATGCAAAGACTACTGTCAAGCACGGTGCGTCAATCGGCGCAAACGCGACGATTGTGTGTGGCCATGATATCGGCCGGTTTGCCTTCATCGGCGCCGGGGCGGTCGTCACCAAAAATGTGAGGGACTATGAACTTGTCATCGGAAACCCTGCCAGGCATGGCGGCTGGATGAGCGAGTACGGTCACAAACTGACTTTTGACCAAAAAGGGAATGCTGTGTGCCCTGAGAGCAATGAAGAATACAGACTTGAAAACGGGAAAGTAACCAAAACAAGATGAAGAATTTTGCACTGATCGGCGCTGCGGGGTATATCGCGCCCAGACATATGAAGGCCATTAAAGAGACAGGCAACAACCTTGTGGCCGCTTTGGATAAGCATGACAATGTCGGAATTCTGGATTCGTATTTCCCTAACGCGGACTTCTTCACCGAGTTTGAGCGCTTTGACCGGCATTTGGATAAACTTAAGAGAAAGGGTCAGAACGTGGATTACGTGAGCATCTGCTCTCCTAATTATTTGCATGACTCCCATATCCGGTTCGCACTGAAGCATGGTGCCGATGCGATTTGCGAGAAGCCGCTGGTGCTGAATCCTTGGAATGTTGACGCGCTTAGCGAGATTGAAAAGGAGACCGGTAAGAAAATATATACTATTCTGCAATTGCGATTGCATCCGAGCATTATCGCTCTTAGGGAAAAGATACAGAATGGGCCAAAAGATAAGGTCTATGATGTGGATCTGCGGTACATTACTTCTAGGGGTAAATGGTACCATATTAGCTGGAAAGGTGATGAATCGAAGTCCGGTGGTATTGCAACCAATATCGGAATCCATTTTTTTGATATGCTGCATTGGATTTTCGGAGAAGTTAAATCGCTAACGATACAAAGACTAGAGAACGATGTTGCGGCAGGTGTACTGGAGCTTAGACAAGCAAGAGTTAATTGGTTTTTAAGCATTAATTCTGACCACTTACCGCCTGTCGTGGTTTCAAAAGGAACAAAAACTTTCCGCTCGCTCACAATTGAAGAAAAAGATATTGAATTCAGTGAAGGATTTACGGACCTTCACACCAAGAGTTATGAACAAATTTTGAAACATCAGGGATTTGGATTGAACGAGGCAAAAGCATCAATTGAAATTGTTCATGAGATAAGAAAACATCGCATTACTTAATATTAACAAAAAATATTTTAAGATAACGACACTTTTCTTTTTGAACAGTTTGATGCATGAAAAAACGATCTCTGATTTCGATTCTTTTACCCTTGAGCCTAAACAGCTGTGATGATCTCAATTTAGTAACCGAGGTGAAAACATCCACTTACATCGCAAATTTTCCGGACGATAAGAGTGCAGCGGTATCCTTTACATTTGATGACAACTGCGCTTCCTCATTTACTTCAATTGCACCGATATTTGAACAAAATGGACTTCGTGCCACTTTTTTCATTATTCCTGGAAGCATACGCTCCGACGAGTGGTCAAAGTGGAAAACTCTAACTGATAAAGGCTTTGAAATAGGGAATCATAGCATGTCCCATTTGAATTTAACAAGACTTGATACCGCCTCCCTGCATGAACAAGTCAATGAAAGTTTTGAGGTAATTAAGAGAAATGTAAATAGGACGCCCTTATCTTTTGCGACCCCTGGTCACTCAACAAATGGATTTGTAAACGATATCATATCTGAGAAACATCTATTTAATAGAACTAATCCGGAAAATTTCATCTGGCAAGGTTGGACTTCGAGCACAACTCAAAAAGACGTAATCGAGCATATTACGGAAAGTGTTCGAAAAAAAACCTGGTATGTGGTTGCAGCGCATGGAGTTGATGATTGCTGGGAACCTATAAGTGAATCGATCTTAAGAAATACGATAGAATTTTGTAAAAAGAATGAGGATAAAATTGTTGTTGAAACATTTCAGAACATCAGTTTATACAGAAAAGAGTTGGAAAGTTCAATTCTCTCAATTAAAAAGGGAACAGACAGAGAGACAATAAAGATAGACTCCGGTTTACCATCGGATATATACAATTTTCCACTCACGTTGGTAATAAAGGACTACCAATTCCCATCCCCCTACCGAATTTACAACAAAGAAACTGGTGAATCTGTTGAATATAAGGCGGAGAATGGCAAATTGTTAATTCAAGTTTATATCAATAATACCTACGAGATACGGTGGCGAGAGTGGTAGGACTTTTCGCTTGCCGCGACCACTCCGATTTCTATTAATAAATCCTTAATTTGTTGATTATTTAAAGTCCCCGCCACCAAACACCATTTACGATTTTTATAAAGAAATCTAGATAGAGCAGAGATAATATGTGCTTTAAACTATCGGACTGAGACTAAACAACGATCCTAACCATCCAAAAGCTTAAAGAAAAGATAACATGTTTGCACCTGTTGCACTTTTTGTTTACAAGAGATTATGGCACACACAGGAAACGATTAGTGCACTGGCGTCTAATACTCTAGCAGACCAAACTGAACTCATCATCTTTTCTGATGGACCTAAAAGCGAACCAGATACAGAAGTGGTTGGTAACGTGAGGAGCTACATCAGAACTATCACGGGATTTAAATCTATTGAGATCATTGAAAGACCGGAGAATATGGGGCTCGCAAACTCAATTATTGACGGCGTGACCAACATCCTGACGCGTTATGATAAGGTTATTGTGTTAGAAGACGACTTGGTTACGTCGCCATCTTTTCTAACCTACATGAACAACGCCCTTGAACTTTACAAATCCGACGAGGAGGTAATTTCTGTTCATGGATACGTCTACCCGGTTCCAGAAACTTTACCCGAAACTTTTTTTCTTAGGGGTGCAGATTGCTGGGGTTGGGCAACATGGAAGCATGGTTGGAGACATTTCGAACGTGACGGCAAGCGCTTGTTGCGGGAATTGATCGAGCGGAATTTAGAGCAGGCTTTTGACCTTGATGGCGGATATCCATATACCCGGATGCTCAAAAAACAGATCGAAGGAAAAAATGACTCGTGGGCTATACGCTGGCATGCTTCTGCTTTTATAGAAAATAAGTTGACCCTTTACCCGGGCAAGTCTCTAGTTCAAAATATTGGTAACGATTCCAGCGGCACCCATAGCTGGGACAACACGCGCTACAATCAAAAGAAATTGGCTCAGTCAATTAAACTTGAAAGATTAATTCTTAAAGAAGACACCTTGGCGAAAAGTCTAATCAGTAAGTACCTAAAGTCCACGTCCCCTTCGATGATCAGAAAGATATTTTCCCGATTAAAGTTCTTACTTAATAAAAAATGAACCAGTTACGTGAATTTTTACCGCCTGCCCTTCTTCGGATACTTCACAGAAGCTGGCTTAAAAAACATGGATGGTTCGGCAACTTTCATTCGTGGGAAGATGCCGAAAAAGCAACCGTAGGTTACGACAGCGCAGTTATCGTCGAAAAAGTTAAAAATGCTTTATTGAAGGTCAAAAATGGAGAAGCCGCTTTTGAACGTGATTCTGTATTGTTTAAGAACATAGAATATAACTGGCCGATTGTAGCGGCTTTGACTTGGGTAGCGGCACAAAATGACGGTAGATTAAACCTTCTGGATTTTGGG
>JBARAD010000045.1:0-19908 GCA_049791675.1 Chryseosolibacter sp. | reverse complement strand
GTCCCTTTGCTGTTCGTTTGAAAAGTGCTTTGCTCTGACAAGGACTTGCAGGGTGGGCACCGCGGTAGAAATATGCGTGCGTGCGAGGTGAGTGTTTGTTTTGTGGCTGCGCTTTTCGTGAGTGGTCAGTGGTGAGGACAAACTGCTGCTAATAGTGGAGGCTTTTCATTGATGGGACGTATCGTGAATCGTCAATCGTGAATGAGTGCATGCGAGGTGAGCGTTTGTGTTTCATGGCTGCGCTTTTCGTGAGTGGTCTGTGGACTGTGGTCCGTGGACTGTGGACCGTATGTGACACTTCAGGGACGAAAACAAGAGTGGCATCGTCTGTGTTTGTGAGGATTTATTTTCATCTCAGGGTAAACCACTGGTTATTTCTGATCACGTCCAAGGAGTTTAGCATTGATGGCCACCACGATGGTGCTCAGACTCATCAGCACGGCGCCCAATGCGGGGCTTAGCATGATCCCATAGTTGTACAAAACGCCGGCGGCCAGGGGGATGGCGACAATGTTGTAGCCCGCGGCCCACCATAAGTTCTGGATCATCTTGCGATAAGTGGCTCGTCCAAAGAGTATGAGGTCGGCGATATCCTTTGGATTTGAATTTACAAGGATAATGTCGGCAGTTTCGGCCGCCACATCCGTGCCTGATCCTACGGCGATGCCGACATCAGCTTTTGCCAGTGCAGGTGCATCGTTTACACCGTCTCCGGTCATCGCAACAAACTCGCCTTGTGCCTGCAGGGATTCAACCTTTTCAAGCTTCTCATGAGGCAGCACGTTGGCGACAAAACCATCCATTTCAAGTTCCTCACTAACCTTTTTGGCAACCATTTCATTGTCGCCCGTGAGCAGGAGGTTTTTGATCCCGGCATTTTTCAGAACCTTGATTGCCTCATATGACTCTTCGCGGATTTGATCTGCGAATGTAAAATATCCGACTACTTTGTTATCTAAGAGAATATAAACAATGGTACGACTCGTTTCGTCTGGCATCGTACTTACATTGATTTGTCGCTCGCTCAGGTAATTGGGTCCAACGACTTTAACACCAATTCCATCCACCGTGCCCTCAACTCCTTTGCCCGGCAAATAGTTGAAGTTTTCTGACTTCGGAATTTCTATGTTCAGTGATTTTACCTTCCTTAATATGCCCGCTGCGATAAAGTGCTCGGAATGTTGCTCGATTCCGGAAGCTAACCTGAGCAGGTCGCTTTCAGTGTACTTCTGATCGAGAACCTGAATGCTCACAAGCTCATGCGTTCCTTTTGTCAGTGTACCTGTTTTATCGAAGATAATCGTTGTGATCAGCCTTGCATTTTCGAATGCAGTGCGGTTGCGAATGAGCAATCCTTTTTGTGCGGCAATGGAAGTTGAAATGGCCACAACCAATGGAACTGCAAGACCTAATGCATGCGGACAAGAGATCACCATCACCGTTACCATCCTTTCGAGGGCAAACACAAAGGGAAAATCCAGTAGTAACCACACGATCAACGTCAGAAACCCTCCGCCGAGGGCGACGAATGTCAGGATCTTTGCTGCCCGGTCTGCAAAGTGTTGTGTTTTTGATTTCACTTTCTGAGCCTCTTCAACAAGTTTCACCACCTTGTTGAGGTAACTGTCCTTGCCGATGCTGGTCACACGGATCGTGAGAGACCCGTTGCCATTCACGCCACCGCCGATTACGTCATCATTCTTTTCTTTTTTCACAGGTTTGCTTTCACCGGTAAGCATGCTTTCGTTGACGTGACTCGAACCTTCCACTACAGTGCCATCTACAGGTATTTTTTCTCCCGGCTTCACGAGCACCAGGTGACCAATCTCCAGGCTACTGACCGGCATGTCGTGGACCATCCCATTGACAAGATGATGCGCAGTTGAAGGCAGCATCTTTACCAGCATTTCGAGCGCGCGTGATGCTCCCGTCACGGACTTCATCTCAAAATAATGACCGATGAGCATGATGTCGATCAGTGTTGCCATTTCCCAATAGAAATCCATTCCGGATAGTCCAAAAGTTACAGCAACACTGTATGCCCATGCTACGGTGATGGCCACACCGATCAGCGTCATCATCCCCATAGCATTACTGCGGATCTCGTCATGGAGTCCTTTCAGGAACGGGTATCCCCCGTACAGAAAGATGAAAGTTGAGAGGGCGAACAGTATATAACGGTCACCCGGAAAGGAAACCTGAAACCCGAACCATTCCTGGATCATGTGTGACAATGCCAACACCGGAATCGTGACGATTGTTGAAATAACGAAGCGCTTCCAGAAACTGGCAACCGAGTGACCTGCATGTTTGTCATGTCCATCATGACCGTTAGCCTGCCCGCCAGAACTACTATGTTAGTGCATGTGGGCGTGATGCTGATGCTTGTCGCTGTCGTTTGGACGAGTGGAAGGGGAAGGGTGTGAATGATTTCCGTGCTCCATGTTTGCTATTTTGAATTTGCATCGAGTTCCAGCAGCAGGTTATCAAGATCAAGCGCCCTTGTGAACATTGTCAATGACCCATCCGGGTTTTTTGGCCATTGTTCCTTGGGGCGGTCCCAGTAAAGTTCTACGCCATTTCCATCGGGGTCATCAAGGTATAATGCTTCCGAGACACCATGGTCCGATGCCCCCCTCAGTGGGTAATAGGCACGCCTGATACGGTCCAGAATTCTTGCAAGGTCCTTCCGCGATGGATACAGAATAGCGGTGTGGTATAATCCCACTGCCTGTTGCTGGGCCGGTGGTGCGTTCAGGCTATGCCAGGTGTTCAAGCCGATATGGTGATGATATCCGCCCGCTGATAAGAAAGCCGCCTGATCTCCGTACATCATGGTCAGTTCGAATCCGAGTAATCCCTGATAAAACTCCAGTGACCTGGTCAGATCCGACACCTTGAGGTGAACGTGACCGATGCGCGTAAGTTCAGGCGCGCTATAGTTGTTTTCTTGTTGCATGAGTATTTGTTTTTATTTTCTTCGTTAATGATTCCCTGATCCCACTTGCTTCATGTCCGGCTATCCGGGAACAGGGTACTCCGTAACAGCCGGACAATTTTTGTTTTGTTAAAACGCGGCCAGAATGTCCTCTTTCACCGCTGACTGTCTCCAATCGGAAGGCACCCGGATAGCTTCCTTCAGGTTAATCTGATAAGGAACGCTACGTCTTTCAATATAAGGCAGATCTCTTGGACGCGCAATCTGCGAGATCTAGTTGTGCAGAATCTTCCATCCTGCAAGCCAATCGTAACGGTTCCTCAAGCCGATCTGGATTTGCTTCAGTAGCATGCGTTCAAGCGTTCGACTCACGGACAGGTCGCCTGCCACCACCGGATTGAATCCGGCGGCGGACACGATGTTTGCGACAACTTCAAGCGCATGGCCATTATTCGCTGCAATGAATGCATCTGATTTCTCTTTTGTTTTCATAGCAAAATGATTGACATTCATTGATAACGCAAAGTTACGTTGGAGGATGCCTGCAGATCATTGATGTCAGGTAAGAAAGAAGTTGATGTGCATCAAGTACCCACAAATACAAAATTATGAGTGAAAAGAGCTTTTGCGCTTACCCGTTCTTATCGCTAGACTGGATGTCAATAGAGGTGTCGGCGGGTGCATGATTTTTATCACTATGACTCGCCTCGCTGAAGGCCAGATGCAAACCCAAAAAGATGATGACCACCAACATCAATATTTTGACGCCTGGTGTAGTTCTTCTCCCGTAAAGATGTTTCAATTGATTTTCCATGATTCTGATGGTTATATCTAATAACACAACAAAAGATGCGTTGCGGCAGTGCGCGAATAATCTTGATCAAAGGCAAGAAAAAAGTTGATCTGAATCAACTCCGGGGAGCTTTAAAAAATGGTTTTTGTACAAGGTGGCCATATTGTTGATGACGTCTTATGCGGTGACGCGACACACTTCCGGGTCTTCTGATCATGACGCAAGATCATCCCAGTGTTGTCGCGTATTATGAACACCAGCATGTTCAGATGTGAACAATTCTTATGACGGCGTCAAGGTTTCTGGCGTTGATTTGCGCCTTTTTTAAATGGCACAATTTTAAATGACGGTTTACCAATGACTGATCAGGCAACGTAGCCTGCCTGCATCATTAAACCAGTGAATGAAATCAATTTAACCCTTCACCATGGTCGCCAACTACTTTAAAGTCGCCATCAGGAATTTGCTCCGGTACAAAGCATTCTCATTTATCAATGTATTCGGACTTTCCATTGCGATGTCGGTGTGCCTGCTCATAATCCTCATGATGGCGGACCAGTACACATACGATCAGTTCCATACAAGGAAGCACAGGATTTTCAGGGTACTTTCCGACCGGCCGTATTCATCCATGCCGTTCGCCAGCACGCCGCCGGAACTTGCCCCGGCATTGAGGGAAAATTACGCCGATATCGAACACGCAACGCACCTTGTCATCGGCGTCGGCGGCGAAGCGACCTCGAAGCAGGGCACTGCGGAGGCGCGTGGATTCTTTGCAGATGAGTACTTTCTTCAGGTGTTCGACTTTGAACTGAAGGAAGGCAGCAAGTCGCAAGCGCTTTCAACACCGCGTTCCCTTGTGATCACACCCCAGTTGGCGCGAAATCTTTTCGGCGATGAGCCTGCGCTGGGCAAAACCGTGGAGTTCACCGATCGGGGCCTGCACTATCTGAAGGGAGGGAAGGATAGTCCACCCGTCCAGTGGGGGACATTTACGATTACAGGAGTCATCGCCGGCAAAAGCTATAAATCGCATCTGAAATTTGATGTGCTGATGTCCGCGTCAACACAAAAAGTCCTCGCCTCGGAAAACATTCGGGCAGAAGACGTTAAGGGATGGGACAAAGCGTTCACCTACGTCTTGCTGCGCGACGGGAGCGGCATCAAAGAACTCACAACGTCACTCAGTGATCTCTTCAACCGCACCTATTCCCGGTCGGAGGACATGAAGGCATACCAGCTCCTCGCCCAGCCACTCACCCGTATCAATCCCGGCATCATGGTTAACCAGCCCACAAGCTTCCAGCTGCCATTGGTCGCCTATTACTTTCTGGGCTGCATCGGCGCAGCCATCATGTTGTCGGCATGTTTCAATTACACCAATCTGTCCACGGCAAGAGCGCTGACAAGAGCAAAAGAGATCGGGATCAGGAAAGTGACGGGCGCACAGCGGAAGGATCTCGTATTTCAGTTTCTCAGCGAGTCAGTGATGACATCGTTTCTCGCGCTTTTACTCGCGATGGCGCTCCTCGTTTTTATGAAGCCTGCTTTCACAGGACTGTGGCTCAACCAGTATCTGAACTTCGACCTCGAATCGAATCTTTCGGTTTACATTATTTTTGCAGGACTTGCGCTCCTGCTCGGCATCATCGCGGGGGTTTATCCCGCCCTGCACCTCTCGGCTTTTCAACCTGCACAAGCCATTAAAAAGGTAGATCAAATTACCAGCAGCAAATTCGGTATCCGAAAAATGTTGAACATCGTGCAGTTCGTCATCTCGCTTTTCTTTGTCGTCACTTCCATCATGATTTATACGCAGTTCCGTTATTTCGTAAATTTCGACTATGGATTCCGGCCGGAGAATATTGTCAACGTTGAACTGCAGGGAAACAGTTATGCGAAGATCGCCACCGCCTTCGGTGCTGTTTCCGGTGTCACATTTATCTCAGGAAGCGAATATGTTCCTGCAACAGGCCGGACGAGCGGCATGGATATCAACAAACCGGGGACGGAGGATGCCATCAATTTCAGAGTCTTATCGGCAAGCGAAAACTTTCTTGAAAACCTGGGGATAAACCTTCGGGTGGGCAGAGGACTATCACCGGATTCGAGCAACCGTTACGTTGTTGTTAATGAGAATGCCGTGAAATCATTGGGGTACGATTCGCCAGACGAGATCATCGGCGAAGTTCTAATACAGAGCTGGAATAAAGAATCACTCCTGGTCGTCGGCGTGGTCAGGGATTTCTGGCTCAAACTTCCTATAGGTGGCGAAAGGCAGGAGCCCGCTTTCCTGCATCATCAGCCCAACGATTTCAGCTATGCAAATGTGCGTATCGCGCCGGGTGATGTTGCGCACACGCTCTCCATGCTGGAAAAACAATGGAAAGCAGTCGATCCAGTTCACCCATTTAAGGTGCGGTGGTATGAAGAGGAGCTGGCTTCTACGCATGCCGGAATTTTTGATGTGGTTTCCATCGTTGGATTTCTTGCCTTCATCGCCATTACCATCGCCTGCCTCGGAATGTTGGGCATGGCTACTTACACCGCTGAAAGGAGACGGAAAGAAGTAGGCATCCGGAAAGTGCTTGGTGCTGAAAATATGCAGATGGTGTTCATGTTATCAAAAGAGTACCTGAAGGTACTTGTGATTGCTATCTGCGTGGGCGCACCACTGACCTATTACATTAACACTGCATGGCTGGCGGTCTTTCCGAATCGCGCCCCATTCGGCATGAGTACCATCCTTCTGGGCGTGGTGATCCTTTTACTTTTAGGCATTGTGACAATCGGATCACAGACGTTCCGGGTTTCCAGACGGAATCCCGTTGAGGTGCTCAAGGTCGAGTAATGCTTCCGGCAGGACGCTAACTTGCCTACAGCGCATGTTGTCTGGCTTTGTACTTTTCCAGTTCCCTGCTTTTTCTGAAGTAAAGGCTGATTAAGTCGTTCGTAGGTTGGACTTGTGGATAATTTCAATCTTCATAACCAGGGTCAAGTGAGTAGTCAATTCTTGTCTTTTTCATTTTCGGCGATGTTAGTTGCCGTAGAAGAATTGCTCCCTAATGATCTTTCCATCCTTCCAGTGCTGGACCGACACCTGCGTATAGTTTCTGACGCCCCATTCCCTGTGCGTGTAGTCATAGCTCCAGACGACGAAAGAAGTATTACCGTTTACAGCTAATCCGCTTACGGAGGCATTCCTGAATTCCGTTACGTTGGCCAGGAACTCCACCTCTCTTTTCCTGTTGGTGTCCTTGCCCTTAACAGGTGTGTTGCTGTTTTCCTGCATCTCAACTTCATCATGGTAATACTTATCGAATGCGTCCATTAGTTTTCCATTGATGACAAGGGAGTTAAGTTCCTTTAACGAAGTTTTGATTTGTGATTCAGTCATAGTTTTAAGATTTTAATATGACTGAAAACGGGGGTTGATGGCCTTTTGATTTGTGTTTAAGCTGGTGCTATTTACATAATCTCTGGTATTCGTGCCGGAGCTAAAAAGCGACCGATACACACACCATTGCCACCATGATACCGAATGCCAGCAATAATATTCTGCTGGTTTTTTCATCACTGGATTTTGATGAAATAAAGGTATCCAGGAGAAGATTGGAAAGGGTTCCTCCGCCTTCCCGAATACTTTTTCTTTCGGAACATAAATAAACTCCGCATCTCTGTCCACAAAATGCCTGATGAACCATGGACATGCAATCCGGTCCATCTTCGGTCGCTCACGGGTGATCGATCTCATAACTTATTGATTAAGGTCTATCGGGATATCTGTAGTTGTCTGCAACGCCTTTTCATAGACGATAGCTGCAGCTGCGGCGTCCTGTAATGCCATGCCGGTGCTGTCGAAAATGATAACATCCTCATCATTTTGACGTCCGGGCCTTTTTCCGGAGATGATTTCTCCCAACTCAGCGTATACTTGTTCTTTGCGCATCAGTCCCTGGTCGATGGCATGGTGGAGCTCACCGATGGAAGCGCATTGGTCGGTCACATCGGTAACGAGCAAGGACGAAGTGATCAGGTCTGCGTCGAGCTCCTGTTTATCTTCGTTGTCTGATCCTACCGCGGCAATGAACGTTCCGGGTGAAATATCTTTTTTTTGCAGATATGGTTTTTTCGAAGGGGTGCAGGTAATGCAAATGTCACTTTGGAACGTTGCGTGCGACAGATCAGAAACGTATTCAACCGGGGTACCGACCTCGGACGCCATTTGAGTCGCAAAAGTTCTGGCTGTTTGTTCGTTGATGTCGTAAACAAATATCTTTGTAAACTTGAATATCTCCGAAAGACATAGAAGTGAGATTCTTCCCTGGTTTCCGCAACCGCAAATGGTTAACACGCTGGTGCTACGCGGTGCGAGGTACCTGGCCGCCACTGCAGTGGCGGAGCCGGTACGGAGAATAGATATATGTATTGAGTCAAGCAATGCAAGGGGTTTACCGGTGTCGGCATCAAAGACGGCGATTAAACCCTGGATCGTTGGAAGACCGGACCGCTTCGGGTTGTCAGGAAAATTTCCATTGATCTTTGCCACAAAGTAGTTCCGGCCCATATCCAGCATGCCGGCCTTGATATGGAAGCCCCCGCCATGAGCGGGAATTCCCAGAATACCAGGTTTTTGCGCCTGGCCTTTCCCATAGAGGCGAAAGACGTTCTCCATCGCGTCGATGCATTCGGTGACGTGGAGGAGGTCTGCTACCTGTTTCCTGGTGAGAATGATTGATTCTTTTCTGGTCATAGCGATCGTTGTTGCAACAATGCTAAGGAACGTTCTGTACAGAAGATAGAATAGAATTTACCCGCTTGTACGGCCTTTACCTTTTCGTAGAGTTTTTCTGTATCGGAGGGAGTATTGCCGGTATGTTTTTTGAACATCCTGACAGCGCCATTCGCAAGAACTTTGCAACAGTACGTTCAAATGATGGTGGTCGCGGATTTTCGAATGTCTATTCATTTTTGAATCTGTTTTCCATCAGGGCCTCTTTGAACGATGTACCGAACGTGTATCCAAAGGTAAACATTACTGCCCGGGTATCGAGCTTGAAGATCCTACTGAAATGAAAGTTGTGGTCGGATGTTATAAAGCCGTACTTTTGGGTATTAAAAATATCTGTAAGGGTAACGCCAATTCTGCCCTTTCCTTTCATAATACGCTGCCGAAATCCGACGTCTACATAATACACGGAAACGGATTCACCTTGTGGAATAATCACTGGGGAAGTATAACTTCCGGCCACCTGTAAATTTGCATTCCTGGATATCGTCAGCGTGCTGACAAGTTTTGTATACCAGTTAACCTGACGTTTGAATAACTCCCCGCCGGCTCCGTCTTCTTCAATGCTGAATTCATAGGCCGACAGACTCAGGTCCAAACCCCACCACGAAAAGGGCTGCAAGGTGGAGATGGCTTCAGTTCCATAGGTGTTCGCCTTGCCGAAGTTGATCGGTTGTGTAAATGAGACTCCATTCTCATCAAGGATAGTATACACGAGAATTGCATTTGTTCTTGTCCTGTAAAAACCACTGATCGAGAGAGAAGCCTTTGTTGAGGAAACGTAGTATCCTATTTCCATGGAGTTTACCAGCTCCGGTTTAAGGTGCGCATTGCCTGAGCGCTGATTTAAGGAATCGGTGATATCTGTGAAGGGATTTAACTGACCGAGACCTGGCCTGTTGATCCTGCGGCTATAGCTAAGTTTAATGTTGTTTTCATCTTTCAGATAATAGAAAAGGCTGACGGACGGAAAAAGATTAAAATAGTTGTTTGTAAGCCCATCAGTTTCAATTTTATTTTGTCCATGATTCCAGACTTGTTCCGCCCGCAAACCAACGCTGTATTTCCATGTCGCTTGTTCCCTGCTTCCAGTCCATCCATTGTATTGGCTGTACGCGGCATGAATCTGTTCGTTGAAGTCGAAGATGTTCGTGTTCCGCGGGTCAATTTCGAATTCCCCGTTGACGTTATTGGCTCTTCCGAAATCTGCATTCAGGTATCGGGCAATTGCCTTGTATCCTGCCTCAAGGCTTCCCTTCGGGGACAAGGGCTTTTTGTAGTCCAATGAGATGTTGGCCAGGTTTGTTTTTTGATAGGTATGGGTTCGCTGCAATGCGTTGGAGAGGGGAGAGTCCTGCAAGTCGAGCGATTGGGTCGTTATGTCAGTGTTTTCCTTATCATTGCCAAAGGTGTTGCTGACGTTGAAACGGAGACTGTGTTCGGGATCAGCATACTCCTTAGCGTAGTTAAGCGAGAATTCGAGTGCGTGACTTCTTCTGATCTCGTTTGAATGCCGCTTGTTCCTTCCGGAGAATTGATTTTCTGAAGTTTCAAAGTTGTTTCTGAGTGTTTCGTTATTGTCTTCACCAGGAAATGCCCACAACGCTTCAAAGCTCAAACGGCTTTTATCCGATGGGGAATATTCAATAGTTCCTTTTGCATGCTGGTATAAGATCAACCGTTCGTCAAACCTTCTCTGCGTCAGGAAATATTGCTCTGGTAGATCGAAATTAATCCGGTCACCGCGTACCAGTCTTGTACGCGTAGTGTACCAGTTGTCGTAGGCAATCCCGAAATTCCATTTGTTGGTCTTTCGATTCAGCAGCATTGATCCATTTAAGCGGTAACGCTCTCCAAATCCAACACCTATTGCAAATGCTCCATTGGTGCCCGTCTCGTCATTTGACTTCAATTTGATGTTAATGATGCCTCCCTCGGCGTCCGCATCGTATTTGGCCGAGGGATTGTTGATGATCTCGATGCGTTCGATGCTGCTTGCCGGGATTTGTTCCAGACGCGCACTGCGGTCAATGCCCGCGATGCCGGAAGTGCGACCATTAATGAGTATAAGCGGGGTTTTTCCCCGTAAAGTAATTTCGCTTTCACCGCTCACGAGAACGCCAGGCAGATTCTTCAGGAGATCTGCGGCTGTACCTCCGATTTGCGTTAGGTTGTCACCGGCGTTCAGAATGAAGCCTTCGTCCGTTTTTTGGATGATGCTTCGTAATTCCGTAACCTCGATGGCATTCAGAAGCAGCGCATCTGTTTCAAGCTGTACTTCCTCAATGTTGATGTTTCTTGCGGAAGGTGCGATGACGACGGGAATGAGTCTACGTTTGGACCCAACCAGCGTGACGTTCAATAGGTAGCTGCCGTCCGCGAGATTTCGGATTGTAAAATATCCGGTGGAGTCAGTTACAGATAAAGCGATTATGTGCGTTGAATCGGCCCGGGTTGTAACATATACGTTTGCAAACTCAATTGCGGATTCACCGTTCGTGACCTTACCTGATATAGACCCGGGATTCTGAGCTGGTAACAGGAAGCTTGACGCGGTCCACAAGATCGTGATTGCAAGTTTGGTCAATATGCAACTGCCCGGCCATGCGGTCATAAAATGACAGTGATCCTATTCATTAGTTCCGACAGAGTACTTCCCTAAAGTCCGGGAATACGGAGGCTGCGGTTGGCGCGGGGCGTTTGCCCGTTTGATCCAGCGCCGCCTTCAACCCGTTCGCAAGTTTTTCTGCCGGCCCTACGCCCCAATAGTGCAGAAAGAATATTCTCGGTTCCTCGTGTACCATATGGTTGTGCACTGCTACCACCTCAATGCCATTTTCCACAAGCGCTTTGACAACCGGCTCAACTTCATTTTCGAGCATGGCAAAATCTCCTGCCACCGCGGCTTTTTCAGGGATACCCTGCCACGCTGCCCATGTATTGAAACCAAGGAAAGAAGTGACGTCCGCGTTGTGATCTCTCAGATTCACATCCGGACGGCCGATGGTGTGCTTGTATACTCCCCGTGACATTTCCCCACTGCTGCCCAACACCCTGTTAAGCTGAGCTGTATCCAGGGTAAATGCAACAGATTCCTTGCTTCCATCGGCCGGATTCATTCCCCTCACTTCGTTTACTTTTTCCAGCACCGCCTTCACGCCTTGCCCCAGTTCTTCCTCGGATCCCATGCCGCCGATGTGCATATACATCACATGAGGCTTATCCCTTACAAAATGGTTATGTATCGCCGTCACGGTGAGTCCCTGACGGATCACTTCTTCCTGGACAGGTTTGAGATCGGTCTCGGTCACAACAATATCGCCCATTACCATCGCGCCGTCAGGAGCTGGCGTGAAAGCCGCCCAGCTTCCGAGTCCCATAGGAGGGATGATCCGGAAACCATCGACGACCACGTTGAGATCATTTTGCGGGACAGTGATCTTGTACTCGCCGTCTTTTGATACTCCTTTCAGTCCGAGGACTTGTTCAAGTTTGGTAATGTCAAGCGCTTTCTTCTCGCTTTGAAGCGAGTCACTACTTGTTTCGCTTTGGGCAGAATCACTACTTGTTGTTTCGCCGCAAGCGCCAAGCAGCATGGATGCAGTGAGAAAAATCAGAATTGATTGGGCGACTTTCATTTTCTTTAGTTTTAGTCAGATCTGTATCAACAATTTAAGAATTATTCCAATGATTGCCGCAGCGGCAATGGGGAGGGGTTCCTGCAGCTTTTTAAATCTGGGATGCTCGCGGGTGACCCATTTCAAAGTTTTTATCATTTAATTCCATCTGTTTCCCTGAAATCCAAAGAATGATATACAAACAACCGGATCGTGTGCGTTGATAGATAGTTGTTTCCTGAAGCCTCTTGCTGATATACATTCATGTAGCCAAACTGTGCGCTCATGTGTGAGGTGAACTGATATCCCATGCCCGCGAAAAACCGGTTTTGATCAAATGTGTTATAAGTGATCCTGTCTCCGAAATTCAGAAAGATCTCATCCATGATCGCAAGAAATGGTTTGCGCGGAGCGATCTCTTTTCCCTTCAAGGGAATCAGGAACGAGATGTTGTAACGCAGACGGAAATTGTAGTGATAACCGTTCACTTTTACGTCGTCTGCAATTCTTTCATTAAAGCGCTGTTCGAGTCTTAACGATTGGAGGGTTGCCAGGCCTGGATATTTTTGATTCCACCAAACCTGCTGCCATGGCCGATGTTCTGTCCGGGTAGTGTTCAATCCTTCCGGAGGAAAATGTTCCGCTAACGCATAGCCCACATTGACCCTCAGGTTGTCTTTTATAAAATAAGTGAGCGCAGGCCTGAAGAGGAACTGGAATGGACGATCAATAAAATTCCCGGTCATTCTGTAGTGAACGTCAAGCCAAAGGCCGAACTTATTTGTCAACCGGGCCTGGTTGAAATAGCCAATCCATATCTGCTCCCGGTCGTGAATATGCTTTTCCACCGTCTGGGCCGAACTTCCGAAAAACGATAAAACAAGAATAAGAACAACAGGGAGTGCGGAGATCTTCATACTCATTAACATAATCGCAAGAGTACGAATGTCAACTAATCTAATATAGAATATAATTTACGATTTGTACTTTCTTTACTTGCCGCGGGATTTTTTCCGGTATTCAGAAGGGGTTTTTCCAGTAGTTTTCCTGAAAATCCGGTCAGATAAGCGATTTCAGCTAATCAGCTGGATTTTATCATGATATCGTATACCATGTGCAATGCTATAACTGAATCTTATAAAGTTCCGCTGCCACATCATGCAGTTTCTTCTCTGCCTCAAGACTGCGGACGATCGCGTCATAAAAATAGCGTACTTCCATCAGGTATTCGATAAGCGATAGTTGCCCGGCGGTCAGCGCTTTGTTCAACAATTCTTCATTGTTTGCGCTGTCTAAAATTCGTTGATACGCGTTGAGCGTATTCTGCCAATGCAAATATTGTTCGTACAACTGCTTGTTCCTGTAAAAGTGCATGTTACGGTGTTCCGCGATCTGAAGCTCGGAGAAGAGCAGGCGTGCGTTCTCTGATTTCACGCGGTTCTTGTTTTCCCAGAGCGGTATGGTCATACCGACGTGAAATCCCTGGTACTTCTGACCAAGGATCGATTGCTGATGGTAGCCTCCTTCAAATTTTGGCAGCGTCATGGACCGGCTTAGCCCGAGCTGCTCCTGACTTATTTCCTTCTGCTGGCGGATAACTTTCACCTCCGGATCGTTGGCCTCGATAATACTATCCAGTGTTTCGAAGGGCTGGATTGCTTCCAGGACGGGATAGTCAAGATCCGCGAGGTCCAGCGGATTGCCTCCGTTCAGTTCGTCAAGTTGCTGCTGCAACGTCGTCAAAGTCGTTGCATTCAGATCCGCCTGATTTTTGATTTCCAGTTGAAGCAGTTTGATTTTGTTCAGGTCCAGGATACTGGATTCACCTTGCTCTGTTTGCCTGGTGATCGCTGCCAGCAATGCATCCGCATTTTGCATTCTTTTGCTTAATTCGGATCCCAATTTCTTCCGGTAGATGTAGTCAATGCAGACGAGTTTCGTCTCAAGCAAGATTTGTTGCCGTGTTGCAATGAATTCCAGTTCCGCTCGTTCGATCTGTTCATCGGAGACGCTCCGTCTCTTTCCGTATGATGTAGGAAAATCAAAGCCTTGTGTTATGGAGAAGTCCTGCTGTGTGCCGGCGCCTTCGGGGCGTCCGGGCAGATGTTCATATTCAACCTTCGGATTTTCGGGGTTCAATCCGGTTTTGAATGATAGCTTCTGCGTTTCCCGGTACTGTTTCTCCGCTGAAAGAGATTTGTTATTTCGCTCCACTTCAGTGAGTACCCTGTCCATTCCCGTCTGGGCGGTGGCTGTTCCCACGGTCAGCACTGCAATGACGATGTATGTTGCCTTTATCATGATGTTTTTCTTTGAGACATGTAGTACACGATAGGTACCACGAAAATATTGAGCAGCGTAGAGCTCAGCAGTCCACCGAGGATCACTTTCGCCATCGGACTCTGGATCTCATTTCCGGGCAGGTCGCCGCTCAGCGCCAACGGTATCAATGCCAGTCCTGCAGTAAGCGCGGTCATCAGGATCGGACTGAGACGATCCCGCGATCCGATGATCACAGTCTGAAGCAACGGCTTTCCTTCCGACTCCAGCGTCTTGTAATGTGATACCAGCAGAATTCCGTTTCTTGTGGCGATACCAAACAGCGTTATAAATCCGATGATGGCGGGTATGCTGACGATTCCTGAGGTTAGCCATATGCTGAGAACGCCACCGATCAGCGCCAGCGGAAGGTTGAGGAGTATGATGCCTGAGATCTTTGTATTTCTGAATTCCATGAACAGCAGAAGGAAAATGACGAGCAGGGAGAGGAGAGACGCTGCCATCAAGGTCTGCGATGCTTCCTGTTCCGCCTCGAACTGACCACCATATTCTATTCTGTAACCTTCCGGCAAATCGACTGATTGTTCAACTTTGGCTCTGATTTCCGCTACCACGCTGCGTTGATCGCGCCCGGATACATTGGCAGAGACAACCGTTTTTCGCTCAACGTTTTCGCGGTTTATGGTATTGGGTCCACTTGCTGATATGATCTCCGCCACTTCTGTCAGTGGTACTTTTCTACCATCTCCAGTATCGATCAAAGCATTCTTAATGTTTTCGAGTGTGCCGCGGTTGTCGTCGTTGTATCGGACCACCAGGGCAAATCGTTTTTCCTGTTCGTATATGTCGCCGACAGGTTCACCCGCAAGGGCCGCATCCACAAAGGAGGTGAATTCTCCTACGGTGATACCGTACTTTGCCAGCATCTCACGCCTTGCCTTTATCTGCACCTGAGGAATTTCTATTTGTTGTTCAACACTCAGGTCAACCAATCCCGCGGTACCTTCTATCGCTGTCTTAACCTGGTTGGAAAGTATAAAGAGCTTGCTGAGGTCGGGGCCGAAGATCTTGATTGCGATATTCGCTCTTGTTCCCGAAAGCATGTGATCGATCCGGTGACCGATGGGTTGTCCGATGGTGATGTTCGCTCCCACGACGTCCGACAATCTGTCCCGCACATCCGCCATAAATTCGTCGCGGCTTCGCTCATCCAATGTGAAGGGCGCGTCGATCTCAGATGCATTGACTCCCTGAGCGTGCTCATCCAGTTCGGCGCGCCCTGTCCTTCTCGTCGTGGTTTTGATTTCAGGTATCGTCAGTAACGTGCGCTCGATCCGGCTGCCGATCTTGTTACTTTCATCCAGTGAAATGCCCGGCATGCTGACGGCGCTTACCACCAGCGAACCTTCGTTGAACTCCGGCAAAAAGCTTCTCCCCAGCCCGGAGAGGATCACGACTGCCGCAGCAAAAAGAATAACTGCCAGCGCAAGGATCGTTTTTTTGAATTGCAATGCTTTTGTCAGAGCTCGTTCGTACCAGTGATTCAGGTGTCTTACGAGCCAGCTGTCACGGTGACCGGCGGACAGGCTTTTTTCATTTGTCAGCAGGTAACTGCAGAGTACAGGGGTTAATGTAATCGCGACGATCAGCGACGCAAAGAGGGAAACAATGAACGCGATTCCGAGCGGTGCAAGCAAACGCCCCTCCATACCGGATAGGAAGAAGAGGGGGACGAACGCTGCGATAATAATGAATGTCGCATTGATGACGGATGACCGGATTTCGACAGATGCATTGAAGATTACTTTCAGTACGGGCATCCTGTCGGCAACCGGTCTGGCTGCATTTTCCTTCAGACGCCTGTAAACATTTTCAACGTCAATGATAGCATCATCAACCAGGTCGCCAATCGCGATCGCCATACCGCCGAGGCTCATGGTGTTGATCGTGAAGCCCATCCATTTCAATGCCAGTATTGCTGTGATCAGCGAAATCGGAATCGCAAGTAGCGATATCAGTGTTGCGCGCCAGTTCATCAGGAAGATGAACAGGATCACGATCACAAAGATCGACCCTTCAATGAGCACCCTTTGTATGTTGTTGACCGACGCGCTGATGAAATCGGCCTGGCGGAAGATTTGTGTGTTGATCTCTACATCCGCGGGAAGTGTTTTTCTCAGGTCGGCAACCGCGTGGTCGATCTTTTCGGTGAGTTCGAGTGTATTGGTATTGGGTTGTTTCATGACCGTCAGGATCACTGCCGGATTGCCGCGGAGAGATCCATCGCCGATCTTTACGGCTGATCCTATCCTGATTTCAGAAACGTCATCGATGGTGACTCTGTTTCCATTGCTGAACTTGACAACTGTCTTGCCAAGCTCTTCCAGGTTATCCGTGCGGCCAACCCCACGGATGACGTACTCATTTCCGAATTCATTCATGAAGCCGCCTGATGCATTAACACTTGTTTCCTCGCATGCTTTTATAAGCTCCGCGAGAGTCACATCAAAGTGACTCATCCGTTGAGGAGACGCCAGCACCTGGTACTGTTTGTATTCGCCACCGATCACAACAACCTGGGAAACACCCCCGGTGGCCAGTAGTCTTGGCCGGATGGTCCAGTCAGCAAGTGTCCGGAGATCCATGTTGCTCGTGCTTTCAGCCGTGACACTGATCAGCATGATCTCGCCCATGATCGAAGAATTTGGCGCAAGCGTCGGGTTACCCACATCTGCCGGAAGGCTTGTCCGCACGGTTAATAACTTTTCGCTGACGATTTGCCTGGCTCTGTAGATGTCGGTGCCCCATTCAAATTCCACCCATACGATCGAGATCCCGGCCGACGATGAAGACCGGACCCTTCTGACATCGGTCGCGCCGTTCAGCGCTGTCTCAATATGAAACGTCACCAGTCTTTCGACCTCTTCCGGAGCCATCCCATGCGACTCGGTCAGCACGACGACCGTTGGGGCGGTGAGATCGGGGAATACATCAACTTCCATGTTGGACGCTGTGAAGCTGCCGCCGATAATCAGCAGCGCCGACGCAATGATTACCAGGAAGCGGTTGTGTAAGGAAAAGTCAATGATTCTGTTCAGCATTGCGCTTGTCGGTTAATGTTCATGTCCGTGAGCCGGAACTGATCCGGATTGAGACGCAAGCTTGATCATATAGGCGCCTTTCGTCACGACCCTTTCTCCGCGATTCAGGCCGGAAACGATTTGAACCGATCTCCCGTCCTTTCCTCCAATCTTTACTTCCCTTTTTTCGAAGTTCTCGCCTGCTACCTGTACATACACATAATAGTTTCCCTGTTCTTCAATCAGGGCTGTTTCAGGAACCACAAATGCATTTTCAATTGGTCCCGACTTGAGATAGACTTCGACTGCCTGGCCGGGAATGAGTGTGCCATCATTACGCAATGAAAAAAAGATCGGGAGAAGTGTTGCGTTGTTGCCTAATGCTTTTCCGTAGGAAACCACCCTTCCATTCAATTGTCTTGTGTTATAGATGCTGTCCTTGTGAAGACTTTTGAAATTAGCTTCCGCAATGAATGGAAGCTGCGAGGCGAAGCGGACAGGTACTTCTGCCTCCAGTTGCAAGGACAGGTCCTTTGTGATTATTGCCAGGGCCTGGCCCGCCTGGACATATTCGCCCGAACGGACGCTGATCTGTTTAATGAAGCCCGTCATCGGTGATGGAATTGCCTGGCCGCCGTGTGTGTAATTTCTGTTTAGCATATCAAACTCGATTCGGGCCTGATCGTATCGGTTCTTGATTTCCAGGTAATCTTTCTGAGATATGATTTTATCCGCAAGCAACGGCTGCACTCTTTTTAAATCGGCATCCGCTTTTTCAAAATTCGCTTTTGCTTCACGGTATTGTGATTCGGCGTTGCCTTGTGTCACATTACCCGAAGCCACTACAAAGAGTTGCTGGCCTTGTCTTACCGATGCGCCAGGAACAGATTCATCGTTCCAGCGTACAACGCCATTGGATCTGGCGGTAACAACCTGTTCGTCGGAAGGGCGTGCGGAGAGTTGACCTGAGGCTTTGATCACCTGATGAAATGTCTGAGGCTCTATTTTCTCGTTTGCAAATTCGATTTTCCAGGCCTGCTCTTTGAGGAAGGATATTCCTCCATCGGGACTGTCAGCGATAGCGTTGGCGTCAGCGCTTGCCTGGTCCGGGAACACAGTCACCGGGTCGACAACGATGCGATCAGTGTATTCGTTGGTCTTAATGTCGAAGATGAGTCTCCCGGCTCCAGCTTCAACGGGCTTTAACGCAAGCCTGAAAATTCCCGGCGATGCCGGTTGTTCGCTGGTTTGCCGGATTCCTTTCTGATCCACGATCAGGCTGATCGTTACGGAGCCTTCCTCGATCGCGGTAAAGTTCTCTCCCAACTTTGTGAAGTGAGCCGTAAAACTGGATAATTGGCCAACCACGAGCGGCTTGAATTCCACAAATAGTTCTGTCCGCTCAGAATACAGGGTGTGGGCCAGGGAAGGCGATTCTGCCGCGTGCTCGTGACCGTGTTCATCGGAGACACCGCCCCGCTGGCAGGAAAATGCCAGCGAAGCGATGAAGAGTATAATCTGTGCTTTGTTCATTGGAGATTAATGAGAATGTCCATGCTCAGTGCTGTCGTGGGCATGATGCGTGGTGTCTGCTGCATTGAATTCTTCCTGCGTTGTATCTGCCGCATGATCTGCATGAGTGGAGCCATCTTCGTGCGTATGGGCTCCATCTTCTGCTTTCTGCCCGCATGAGGCAAACAGGAATAGTGATGCTACAAAAGCAATTGCTGTGTTTTTCATGATTGTTATTTATTGGTTTATTGAAAACGGTATCAAGGCATTGCCAGAAAGGCAATGCGCTATTGATAGAACCTGTAACTGTTCTCTATGACTGCGATTTTACGCGGCAGGAGGAGCCCGCAAAAGAAAGAATGAATCCTGGTAGGATGAATAATATTTTTCCTGATGCATCGGCCTGCGATCAGGTGGCTTCAATACGGGAATCAGAAGCTCATTGAGTTTTACGATGAGGATATCAACCGTTTTATGCTTCTTATGAAAGCGTACTGATTCGGTTGGCTGAATAACAATTTCTGACGCAGGATGATGAATGGCATCTGCAAAAACATGACTGATCGTTTTTTTGTCCTGATCATGATCATCATGGTGATGATGGTCGCCATTGCCGTGGTGATGATGGCCGGTGTTGGCTTCTTCATCGTGATGATGGGGCACAACGCTATGGACCAGCGTCATTGAATACGCCAGGAAGGTTAGTAATATGATAACGCTTTTGTACAAGCCTTGTCGGTGAGTTGTAAAGGTACTTTGGAATTAACGAAATTCCATAAGATGGCTTTGTCGGTCGATAATATACTGAATAACAGATACTTACTACGTGGCTGCAGTGGCGTTAGCTGCTTTGGCCCTTCGGGCAACGAAAAGAGCAATTGATAAGATCCCTGCCAGGC
>JBARAD010000044.1:0-13573 GCA_049791675.1 Chryseosolibacter sp. | reverse complement strand
GTGTTGACGCTCCACCTTGTGCATGAATTAATTCCCACATTGGGGTGTTCGAGAAAAATCTCACACAGATTAGGGACGAACAGATTTAAGATTCAAGATTTAAGATTCAAGATTTAAAATCGTGATCCGTCAGTCGTGAATCGTGAGTCGTGAGTGGTGAGTGGTGAGTTGAGGACACCGTGTCCAAGTTGCGTGTACCGGATCAGAGATGATGCGGGGAAAACTACCTGGTGCAGCCCTGAAGGGGCGACATATATCAGCCCAGGGTGTAGAAGCGCCAGCTTCAAGCCCTGGGTTAGCAGATGGTCCAAACCGACAGAGCCCTGAAGGGGCGTAAGATGAAGTTGACACGCACACGCGAACGCTGCAACCAATCCCACACTAACGCTCATCGAACGTGTCCCATGGACGCCTCCCTGCGTCAATCTTAAATCTTAAATTAATCTGAAATCTGAAATCTTAACTCTTAAATCTTGAATCTTAAATCTTAAATCTTGAATCTTAAATCTTAAATCTTAAATCTTAAATCTTTACGGTACCACCAACTTCTCCGTGACAACACGTCCTCCCATGCGCACTTGCAGGATGTAGACACCGGAGGTAAGATGTTCACTCACGTTTATCTCTGTCGTGCAATCACGTCCGGCACACAAGTCCGTTTGCCTGTAGACCGACACTCCCGTCACCTGGCGAATCTCAATCTGCCGCGGAGCGCTTTCCGCCATGCCGGGAATCTCCACGGTGATCATTAGTTTCCCACCGTTCACCGGATTTGGATAGATCCGGACATCCATTCCTTCCGCTGATTCATTGTCAGATATATCGCGCTGACTGAACCTGGCGGCAGCGGTCGATATCGATGGCGAGAGGCGGTTTCCACCCATGGGCCTTTCAAGCGTGCCATCGGGCAACTGCCAGCCCACCGATACGTGGTCGGTGCCGATACCCTGTTTGTGCAGCGCTTCGATATAATAGGATCTTCCCTGTGTCAGGCGAATCGCGACAGATTTCTGCGATGGAAACTTTGTCCATTGACGTGGATTTGTCGCGCCTGTCACAGAGGCGATCCTTACTTTGCTTTGTTCCTGGTCATTCGTGCTCAGCCACAGTTCACTGTGATCATTGCTGGCGATCCAGAAGTAGTAATCTCCTGTGGCTGGCGGACAGATGTATCCGCTGATCCGTGCACCGTAATTTGTCCCAGCGTTGACGGGGCCCTCAAAGAGCGTCAGCGCTTCTGATCCATCCGGGGTGGTGTTCACGGGAATGGTGGATACAAGCGTTCCTGGTATTCCGGTCCAGTATTCACGTGTAATCGTACCGGAGGCACTGCACAGTGCAGTCACGGTAATATCGACGGGCGATGACGTGGTGGACGCCGTCGTGTTATCGGTGGCGATCGCCGTCAGTGTGTAATTACCCGGCGCCACATTTCTCCAGATAAAGGAGTAGGGGGCGGTGATATCTTCCCCGAGTTTCCGGGCGCCGTTGAAGAATTCAACTTTGGCGATCTCTCCGCCGGTGTCATGGGCGCCTGCGCTTATCTGTACCGTTGCAGGTGACGTGAAAGTCGCACCGTCCTTCGGACTTGTGATCGTTACCACGGGAAGCAGATTCCCGGATGCCCGGAAGGGCAGGAGCCTGATGCCGGGCATAGGGCGCTCCATCGTCCGGTCCGGCAGTTGCCATCCGACGGAAAGGTGATCCGCGCCCACACCTTCCTTGTGAAGCGCTTCGATGTAATATTTTTTCCCCGCCTCGAGCGTGATGAGCGATGATCTCTGTGCAGGGTATTTTGACCATTGACGGTAGTCTGTATATCCGGAAACGTAGGCAATCTTCACTTTATTTCCGGGATCCTCATTCGTGCTCAGCCACAGTTCGCTCTTGTCATTGCTGGAGATCCAGAATGTATATTGTCCGGAGACAGGCACACAGAGAAATCCGCGGATGCGTGCGCCGTAATTATCGGCAATGTTCCGTCGGGATTCAAACGCCGAAAGTGTTTCCGTGAAGGAGGGGGCTGTCTGGAGCGGAATGGAAGTGATCAGGGTGCCTGGAATTTTATTCCATTGTTCCCTGAGGATGTGGCCGGCCTCGGCGCACGACTGACCCGCGGTGACGACGACATTCACGGTTGCGCTATCCGACGCCCCATGGTTGTCGAGCGCGATTGCGGTCAGCGCGTAATTCCCGGGTTGAACATTTTCCCAGCGGAAGGTATATGGTGCGCTGGCATCGACGCCGAGCTTTTTCGCGCCGTGGTAAAATTCAACTTTAACGACGTTTCCATCTTCATCGCCGGCGTCAGCCGTGATGTCAATCGTCGCCGGCGCCGAGAAGACTTTCCCCTCCGTGGGAGAAGTGATGGTGATCCCGGGAGATTGATTTGGGATCAGCTCGTAACGTGCCAGATTTTCCCCGGGGATGGGCATTTGCACGAATCCGGCGGGTACTTGCCATCCCACGGCGACGTGGTCTGTTCCCACTCCTTCCTTGTGAAGTACTTCTATATAGTAGCGATGATAATTGTACAGTAGAACAGGTTCGGAGCGTTGTGACGGATATTTGTCCCGCTGCCAGGGATCTGTATATCCGTTGACATAGGCAATGCGGACCTTGTTTTCCGGATGTTCGTCGGTACTGAGCCACAGTTCGCTGTTGTCGTTGCTTGCGATCCAGAAGGTATAATAGCCTGCCGCCGGAATGACTACATATCCCCGTATGCGGCTCCCGTAATGATCACCCTGATTGGTCGGAGCTACCAGATCCGTCAACACGTTTGTCCGGGACGGAGGTGTGTTTACTGGAATAGTACTCACCTCCCTTCCAGGAATACCGGTCCATACTTCCTGCACAATACTTCCAATGCTTGCGGTGTCCGGTACGACGTTGATCAGCACGGTGGTGTATCCGCCACTTGCATTGGGGTCGTTTATCGTGTATACGATCCGGCAGCTAAGGGGGCCTGGCGATATATTGCGCGCATCGATGGTCAGCGTAAGATCAAATGGTTTGTCGCCGATCGTTCCGGTAAGGGGGTCTAAGTCGATCAGTTCGTGGGTTGAGCGTGCGATAAAGCTTACGGTATTGATGCCATCATTCCTGATCCTGAAAGTCCGCGTCGAGATCTGCCCCTGCGGAACATCATACTGTACCTGTTGCGGCTTGAAAAAGACTGCGCCCGAATCATAGACAACAATGTTCACCGGAATGATGATCGGTTCCGTCTGGACGTCCGTATATAAGCGTACAGTATCCACATAGAATCCGGGAACTCCTTTAAAACGCGCGGTAAGCGTCAGGTTTTCTCTTAATGGCAGGGTTCCAGCTTCCGGGAAGATAGTTAATCCCGGAACATTGTTTTCGATTTTAAACTGCACGGGTGCACCGCCACTATTGGTGAGTGTTACCTCCGCGGCGCCGACCTGTCCTTTATTGATTTGCATGTCAATCCGCCAGGGTTCGACCCGGATGGCCTTCTCCCCTGAAACGGTCAATGCGACCGGAACAACGAGAGAATCCTGTTCATCGATGTGGACCACAAGATCAGATTCGTACGCGCCGTACTTCATGATCGATGCATCCAATTCCACAGAAACATTGACAGATTGCCCTCCGGGAATAACACCTTCCGCCGGCGTCGGTTTTACGAAGGCAGGAATATACTCGCCTCCGGAAAGCTGGAATTCGTCGACATCGAAAACAGGTCCTGCTATTTCCGTCTCGCTCACAAAAGCAACCTGGCCCAGCACGAAGCCGATGCCCGTGCCGGAAAACACATGCTGGTTATTAATGAAAAGAAGATAGGTAGGAAAACCGGATGTATCGGTGCCCCAGTTGTCGTATTCGATCGCCAGGTCAAAGTATCCTTCCGGCGTTGTTACCGGTATCCGCTTGAAATGAACTTCATATTCATTATCGATCACCATGGCATCGATCGTGCGGTCGGGATTGAAGCGGATGCGCGTGGCGACATAATAGATATCCTGTGGTACCACCTGCCAGGTATTTCCTGCAGCTTCGTCAATGTTGATGCGCATGGAAGCATGTGAAAAGCGGGGCAGATCGAACTCGTCGCCGTACAGCAGTGGCGAGAGGGCGAACTCTTCACCCGTTCCCGGTTGTTCGCTGGTGCAGCGTAAATGTTGCGTTCCATGATCCGGATTGTCCTGTGAGATGGCAAATGGACCGGTGCTGAACCATCCCTGTTGTTCTGCGAGGAGTCCGGGCGTAAATTCTTCAAAACCGCTTTCATATTGCCTTACTTCGGCTACGGCATTGAGGGCGGTTCGTCCACTTTTGTTCTGATCTTTACTGTAGCCGGAGGGTTGGCCCAAAGGGCTGATGATATTTCCTTTGTCAGGATATTTCGCTGCCAGTTTAGCGTGGTGTTCCTGTCGCATCCGCATTATTTTTTTTGCGGTGGAATCCTCAGCGGAAGCTGTACGGCCATTGGAACTGCGCATCCTGGCTGGATCCTGTCCGCCGGCGAGGCGTGTGTTCGCAACTTCCAGCCTGAATGCAATATCCTGAGAGCCATTGTTGCGCAACGTCATGGTGCGTGTAACTTTGGTTCCCTTCTCAAGATTTTCATTGAATGAATCCGGAGAGACTACCAAGGGGGCTTCGTGAAGTCCTTCTCCGCGCACGTTGACTTTTAAGATCCGGTGAGCAGGATCATTGGTATGGATGGAAATTACCGCTGTCTGCAAGCCTGCTGCCGAAGGGGAAAAGGTTATCCTGAATTGTGCGCTGGAAAAGGGCGCAATGTTTACCGGCGCGGAGAGATTCCCGTGAAATGATGCGTTGCCGGAGGTGATTTCACTGACCACGAGCGTATTTGACCCTTCATTCGAAACCGTCACGTTCCGATGAATGGCGTGGCCGATCTGCGCACTTTTAAAATCGATGGTGGTCGGTTCAACGTAGGCGATAGGGGCGCCGTTATTCGTAACCTGCAGTGTGAGCGGCACGGTCACTATATTGTTTTGAGGGTCGTTGCTTTCAATGATGAGGTCCTCCCGGTAGGTGCCTGAAAACAACCCGGAAGCATCAAGTGTTATCGTGATGTTTCGCTGACCGCCGGGAGCCACAACCCCGTTGGCAGGTACTGCCGCGTAAAAAGTGTTTTCGTCCGACGAGGCCCTCAGCGAAAAATTCAACGGGCCCTGACCCTGGTTTCGGATCGTCAGGATCCGGGTGGATTTTTCGGCGGTCTTCAGATCTTCGGTAATCGAGGTCGGCGTGACTGCAATGGAAGGGGTCAGGACAGCGGTCTCATGAACCACATTGGAGATGGGAGAAACATTTCCCTGAAAGTCAATTGACTTCAGCGCAAAATAATAAACCTTTCCACCGACCAGGTTTTTAACGGTGAAGGTTTCTGTTGATCCGGACGGTTGCGGAACAGGAATGCCTGCTGCTTTTGTCGCGTTGTTAAAATTGGTTGCAGTAATTGGTGAATTGGAGTATCGGATGTCGTATTCCACTACAAATCCGCTTGCATCCTGGGGACTCGTCCAGGTCAATGTTATTTCTCCTACATCCTTACCCGCCACCGCAAGATCTTTTACAGGCTGGGGTGGGGTTGCGTCATTTTGAACGAGTGCGCGTGCTGCATTGAGCCGGCCTGTTCCCAGTTTACCGACATACGCGGGATTCAGACTGTAGATGTCATCCACGCTGTGCAGCAGTCTTTGCCGGAGTGTCTCCGGTCTGAATCCTGATTTTGAAAATTTGGAAAGGATTAAGCCTGCCACTCCTGAAACATGGGGGCATGCCATGGAGGTGCCCATGAAAGCTCCGTATTGATTATTGGGAAGGGTACTGATGACCCCTTCGTCTTCGGTGTCATATGTTTCACCTCCGGGTGCGGTGATGTCGATCCAGTCGCCATAGTTGGAATACAAAGCTTTCAGATCACGATGGGTACTGGATGCTACTGCGACAACAGGTTCGTAGAAGGCCGGGTAATAATGTCCGTCATCATTTTCATTCCCCGCGGAAAAGATCATCAGCCCGCCGTTCATAGGCCCTGTCTGGATACCATTGGCATCCTTGCCCGCTTCTGCGATAAAGTAATCGATCGCCTCCAGTACCACAGTTTCGTAGACTCCCGGGAAGGTGTAGCCCCAGCTGTTTTGGGAGATCACCGCGCCATTGTCGGCGCTGTATACATACGCTTCGGCAAAACCATCACCACTTCCTTCTTCAGGAAAAACAGCGCACGACATCAACCGCACCCCGTCGCCCTGTCCGGAGCCTCCTGCGACCCCTGCAACCCCTACGCTATTGTTTGTCACGGCGGCGACGGTTCCCGCCACATGGGTTGCATGCGAGCCGGGCGGAATGTCGCCGGTTCTGTCGATAAAGCTGTAGCCGTGAACATCGTCGATGTATCCGTTGTTGTCGTCATCGACGTTGTTGCCTGCGGTCTCGCCTGTGTTCACCCACATGTTCGCAGCCAGGTCCACGTGATTTGCCTGTATGCCCTGATCGGTCACCGCGATGATGACGTTCTTGTTTCCGGTTTCAACTTTCCACGCATCGATCAGGCTGATGTCGGCGCCGGGTCTGCCTGCGGTCTGCCCGGTGTTGTTGTAATGCCATTGGCTGCCAAGCAAAGGATCGTTGGAAGAGGAGGGAAGGAATTTCTCTTCAGATTTCTCAGCGACCACCCGCGGTCCGAAATTTCCCGCATCCGACCCCACGATCGCTTTCTTATAGACAGGCTCCGCCTTGAGGATGTGATTTTGCGATTGATAGGACTGGATGATCGCGCTGACGGGAATGTTTCTGTCCGTGTTCATCTCATACCAGAGGTGAAGGCCGTATTTCCGGTGCCGCGCTTCATTTTTTCCCGCATGGGGGAACACCCTTGTAAAACGTCTGACGCTGAATTGTCTGTTCAGCTGGTCGAGGGTCTCTACGCCCGTCACTACTTCTCCGGTAGCATCGGTTGTAATGGTCTTTCGTTCCAGCTCCGAGGCGAGCGGTTCTGATAATTTGATGCGGACGACGCCTTCCAGCATGTCTTGTCCAAAAGCAGCGGAAAGCGTAAAGGTTATGAAGATTACAGCCGCTGCAAATGCTTTCATTTTGAACTGCCAGTAAAGTTTTTCCATAGTGGGCCTTTAGGTTTCTTTTTCATTCGAAAAACCGTGCCCTGTGAAAGTTTCTTTAGCCGGCGCTATTCGGCGATAATCAGACTTTGGTTCACGTATAATGTAGAGACCACTGAGATATTTCATCCACAATTTTATAAACTTCGTCGTGAAGGATGACTTTTTATCGAAGTAACCCGCCAATAATAAATGATGGTACGCATACTACACGCTCGGAATTCCGGATCAACAGCCTTATATTTTCACGCGCTTACACCCGCTTCACTGGAGTCCGGTTGAAAGCGGATCGTTTTTTAGCTTTTCAGCCGCAGGATAGGTTAACAGCAATGATGCAATTTCTGGACATCAGGAAGATCACCGAATCATTCCAGCCCGAACTGGGGGCAGTGATGATGCGCGTTGTTGCGTCCGGATATTTTGTGAGAGGGAAAGAAGTCAAACAGTTTGAGCAGGCATACGCTGCCTTCACAGGCACGCAGCATTGCGTGGGGGTGGGCAACGGTTTTGATGCGCTGCGCCTGATCTTCAAAGCCTGGATTCTTTCCGGCGCGCTGGCCGAGGGAGACGAGATCATCGTGCCTGCAAACACGTATATCGCGTCGATCCTCGCGGTCACGGAAAACCGTCTTTCTCCGGTCTTGACAGAGCCGGCTCCCGGCATGTATGTGATCGATCCCAGACGCGTTGAGGAGAAGATCACACGGCGGACGAAAGCGATCATGATCGTCCACTTATATGGACAAAATGCCATGCACCCTGAAATCATGCGCATAGCCGCAAAATATAAGCTGAAGGTTGTGGAGGATAACGCACAGGCTGCAGGGTGCTTCTCCGGCGGACAACGGACGGGCGCTCTGGGCGATGCTGCTGCGCACAGTTTCTTCCCTTCGAAAAACCTGGGCGCGCTTGGCGATGGCGGTGCGGTTACCACCCATGATCCCGCGCTGGCGGAATCGGTCAGGACCCTGGGTCATTACGGTTCTTCTGAAAAAGGAATTAACAGGCTGCCCGGCGTGAATTCACGGTTGGATGAGTTACAGGCAGCAATCCTTCATCTGAAACTGGGCCGCCTTGATGCCGATAATGACCGGCGACGGAAGGTTGCCGAATCTTATCTCGGCAATATTGTGAATCCACAGATCATCCTGCCCAAAACACCGGATGTTGCCCGGGAACATGTCTGGCATCTCTTTGTTGTCCGGTGCTCGCGGCGCGCAGCCTTACAGCAATATTTGCTTGAGCATGATATTGAAACACTTGTGCATTATCCTGTTCCTCCGCATCAGCAACCTGCCCTGAAGACGTTGAATCACCTTACCTTTTCTATGACGGAAAAGATTCACCAGGAGGTGTTGAGTCTCCCGCTCAGCCCGGTGATGGAAGATCACGAAGTATGGAAGGTAGTTGAATGCGTGAATGCGTTTCAGTGATCACAACCCATCCGTCGTGTGCTAGCGCGTGTCCTGATTTAGGGTGTAGCTGCAGACTTTGATTTTCCGATCCTAAATCTTAAATTTTAGTCTTAAAATTCTTTTCAAACGCCAATCCTCCAACGTCCACGCCATGAAATCACAACTCAGGATCTCCCTTGCACTGCTTGCTGTCACCTGTCTTATACTGGCGGCATGGCAACCTTCTCCATCCACGTCGAAGCAGGATGATGCATCGGTTGCGAAAAGCAAAAGGTATCTGTATGTGGCGGTACCTGGCGTGCGGAACTACCTGGAGTATGGTGGGCATGGCATCCTGATCTATGACATCGATGCGGGGCATAAGTTGGTGAAGCGTATTCCGACACAGGGATTAAAAGCAGATGGTACACCTTCCAACGTGAAGGGTGTCAGCGTGAGCGTTGCTACGAACTGTATTTATATCAGTACCCTTGAAGCGCTTCAGTGCATTGACCTGGCCACGGAAAAAATATTGTGGGAGAAGCACTACGATGGCGGGTGTGACCGGATGGCCATGTCGCCCGATGGAAAAGTGATCTACCTGCCGTCGCTGGAAAAGGAGCACTGGAATGTGGTGGATGCGAAGACCGGTGATGTGATCACCAGGATTGTCACCAATTCGGGGGCGCATAACACGCTGTATGGCGCGGATGGAACGAAAGTATACCTGGCCGGTCTCCGGACAGCGACACTGGGCGTGGCCGATGCATCCAGCCATACCGTTATAAGGCAGGTCGGTCCTTTCAGCGCTCCTGTCCGGCCTTTCACGATCAATGCCGGGCAGCGTCTGTGTTATGTCAACATCAACGGATTGCTGGGGTTTGAGATTGGCGACATCCGTACCGGTGAAAAGCTGCATCGCGTGGAAGTGCAGGGATTTTCGATGGGTCCTGTGAAGCGTCACGGTTGTCCCAGCCACGGCATTGGACTGACTCCGGACGAATCCGAAGTCTGGCTATGCGATGCTTTTAACCAGCGGCTGCATATTTTTGACAATACCGTCATGCCGCCAAAACAGGAAGGGAGCATCAACCTTCGTGATCAACCCGGATGGATTACTTTCAGTCTTGACGGCAAGTATGCGTACCCTTCTACGGGGGAAGTAATCGATGTCAAAAGCAGAAAAATTGTTGCGACGCTACAGGATGAAAAAGGGAACCCTGTTCAAAGTGAAAAGATGGTGGAAATTCATATTGCCGGAAAGAAGGCCCGCAAGGCCGGCGACCAATTCGGCATCGGAAGGGCGATGTGATCTTACTTCCACGCGGAGAGTTTTCGGACGATCGCGCAGAGATCGTTGAAGGAATTGGCTTTGCGAATGAAGGTAGCGCCGAGTGATTCGATGTGTTCGATGTCTTTCGGGAAACTGTTGGTGGAGTAAACGATGACGTTGATCCGATTATACTTTTCATGCTTTCGGATTTCCTGGAGACATAACCTGCCATCCATTCCTGGCATGTTGATATCCAGTATGACGTGATCGGGCAGAACCGTTAGGGTGTTGAGAATTTCGAAAAGTTCTTTGCCGCTTTGGGCGGCTCTGTATTGAATGGTACGGTCAACACTGTCCACAGCATCCTGGAATATTTCTATATCTTCAATATCATCGTCAACGTACAGGATACTCATATCTCTTGTTTATTATAGACAACCATATCGCTTCGTTATTAATAACAAAAAACCCGGATCTTCCGGGTGTATCCTTTTCTTTGATATGGTCAATCGTGTCTTGATTCCAGGGTACGCGTTATAACGGACAAATATATGTGCCATGGTGACCGGAGCCAAGCCCATTAACGTTTGAAATACTCCAAATAATGTTTGGCATGATTCTTTAGAGCGCAAGGGGTTGTCACAACATCAAACACACACTCTGCATTAATGTTTATTTCCTTAAAAAGTAACCACGTGATGTTCATTTTTTGAACAAGCATGCAGCGTATCGTTTATTCAGCGGGAAGGCTGCACGGCGTAAGACAAAGCTGGTTCGATTGAATAGCAGTCAATGCCAGCAATGGCATCACCTATTAAAACCTATTAAAACTTACAGTAGTTCTGGTTTCTCCTTTTCTTTTTCCGTTGTGGCTTGTAGCGTTCCATCGCTTCATGGGCGCGATGGTTTGACCTCATCCGGATTGCCCGGGAGAAGATATTGAAAGCGGTGGGTGAGTCCCTTCCGCGTCAAAGCGCGACCTTCATTCGATCCTTTTTTTTGTCGGGTTTGCAGAAGGTTCGGCGATGACCCGGCAAGACCGTAAGTCGCCATGGTTCAGGCCAGCGTGCAACTTCTGTGATGACGCATTATTTTATCTGCGACAGGCAACACCATACCTCCGGCGAATTTTCAAGTTACGGGATGTATCAAACACTCCCGTGCGGTGAAAGTCTTCAAGGGATCCATCAAACGTAATCGTCAGATGCGGATTTTTAATTTCATCTCTTGTCGCGCGCGGCGAAAAGGGTTTGAAGAAATTGACATTTTGATTTTTAGATGTGGCGTCCATCGATGTTGCATTTAATTCCGCTTCGCAGAAATGCATGTGCGTCACCGTTTAAAACAGGATTCAGCGACCTCATAAAAAAATTGATAAAAGAGGCCCCCTGCAACCGTCAAAAGTTTTAAAAATGTGCGGGATTGCAGCACGGATTCCATACATTGGGGTTTAAGATATTCATTAATCCTTTACTTTATTTAAAAGCTGTATGAAAGACAACATGGACATATCCGGAAAGACCAACCGGAGGCTTTTTTTAAAATCGACAGGTGCGGCCGTGATCGGTAGTACGCTACCTTTCTCGTCGGCTTTCTCCCGACCTTCCGGAGGGCGGTCGGCCAATGTATTGAAAGTAGGCCTGGTCGGATGCGGTGGCAGGGGCAGCGGCGCCGCGGCGCAGGCCGTGGCTGCAGACCCGGATGCTGTGCTTACGGCCATGGGTGATGTTTTTGCAGATCATCTCGAAGCCTCCCTCGCGGCCATCATGGAGGAACAGCCACAAAAAGTAAAGGTAGATAAGGCGCACAAATTCGTGGGTTTTGACGCCTACAAAAAAGTTATTGATTCAGGCGTTGATGTGGTGATCCTTACGACTCCGCCCGCGTTCAGACCTGAACATCTGATGTATGCCGTGAATGCAGGGAAGCATGTGTTTTGCGAAAAACCGGTTGCCGTGGATGCACCCGGCGTAAGGCAGGTATTGGAAGCAGCCAAAAAAGCAAAGGCCAAGAACCTTTCGCTGGTGTCGGGATTTACGTTCCGGTATGACATGCCAAAAAGGGCGCTTTTCCAGAAGGTACTGAACGGGGAGATCGGAAAGATCAAGAGTATTTCTTCTACGCGCAACGGTGGTGATCTCTGGTACAAACCGCGTCAATCCAACTGGACTGATATGGAATATCAATTGCGGAACTGGTATTATCAGAACTGGCTTTCCGGCGATTACCTCGTCGAAATGATCGTGCACAGTCTCGATATGATGTCGTGGGCCATGGGTGATAAAACGCCCCTCAGGGCTACCGGTACGGGTGGACGGCAGGTGCGCACGGATCCAAAATTCGGAAACATCTATGACCACTTTGCGATTGAATACGAATATGAAAATGATGTAAGGGGCTTTAGTTTCAGTCGCCAGCAACCGGGTTGTTCGAACAGGAACACCGTCGAGATCGCCGGTACGGAAGGGGATGCCTTTATCAATGCAGGCGGCGGCGTCCGGATCAAGGGCAAGGCTGACTGGGAATACCAGGGAGAGAAGAACAACCCTTACCAGACGCAGCACGACGAACTTTTTGCTGCCATCAGAAAGGGTAAACCCATGAATGACGGGCAAATGATGGCAAACAGTACCATGCTGGCAATTCTTGGACGGATGGTGGCTTACAGCGGACAAACCATTACGTGGGAGGAAGCGATGAATTCCAATCAGCGTATCGGTCCGGAATTCGATCAATACAGCTGGAACCTGAAATACACCAGCCCTGAGATTGCCATCCCCGGGGTGACCAAGGTGCTCGGGTAAGGGCATCCATTTCAAATGCCGGATTTTCAATTAAATGACAAGATGAATACGACGAGATTCAGTATCGCGCATAACAGATCTTTTGCTGTTTTTTTAAGCTTTTTTTTCATTGCGGGAATCATGGGTGATGGCTTCGGTCAAACGCCCATTGTAAAATTCGGCAAAGAGATCGGCACGGGTAACATTACCTCAGGGGAGAAAAAGAAAGACGCCCCGATCCAGTGGATTGAGGTGAATACGCCCAAAGAGTCGTGGACCCTCAAGAATGGAGAACTTATCTGCTCAGGCCAACCCATCGGCGTGATGCGCAGTGAAAAACAATATGAGAACTTTGTCCTCCATGTAGAATGGAAGCACATGGAGGCAGGGGGCAATTCAGGGATCTTTGTGTGGAGTTCAGCGCGGCCTGATGAAAATTCACGTCTGCCTGACGGCGTAGAGGTCCAGATGCTTGACCTGGACTGGGTGAAGCTCAACACACGGGATGGTGTCACGCCGCCGGTCGCCTACGTTCACGGCGAGCTCTTCGGAGTGGGAGGGGTGGAGACCGTTCCCGATAACCCGAGGGGTACCCGCAGCAAGTCGGCTGAAAACCGCTGCAAAGGTCGCGGTGAGTGGAATACCTACGACGTCGTGTGTGTGGACGGTGTAATCAAACTTTCAGTGAATGGTAAATTCGTCAATGGCGTTCAGAAAGCCACGCAAAAGAAAGGATACCTTTGCCTGGAGTCTGAAGGCGCCCCCATTCATTTCCGCAACCTTACGATCATGGAGCTTCCGCCGGGGATTACCACTCCGGAGCAGACGGCAGAGAAGTTCTGAAATTTAAGATTTAAGATTTAAGTTTAAGATTTAAGATTTAAGATTTAAGATTTAAAATTTAAAATTTAAAATTGAGGGAGGAGGAGGTTGAAGGAGAGGGACTCAGATTTAAGATTTAAGATTTAAGATTTAAGATTTAAGATTTAAGATTAAGTG
>JBARAD010000043.1:0-35914 GCA_049791675.1 Chryseosolibacter sp. | reverse complement strand
CCCGAAAAGGGATGTCACCAGTTTCGTAACTTCTTCCGCGTCGAAGTCCCCGACAATGGACATGGTCCCATGGGTGGCGCCGTAAAAATCCCTGTGAAAATTCTTGACCTCTGCCAGGGTGAGCGATTTTGTTTTCACGACCGATTCATCAAAGGTTTCAACATAGCGGGGATCGCTCTGTGGATAGGGGCTGATATGTCGTTGGATCTCGGTTAAGGCAATAGCCTGCGGGTTGCTCCTTTGGGCCTCGATCGCGGTCAATTTTTCATTCTTCAGTTTCTCAAATTCATCTTCCGGGAAAGTTGCTTCCTTCAGCAATTCATCGACCAGGGTAAGGACCCCGGCGAGGTTGGGCCTGGTGGTGGTAATATTAATAGAAGCCTGCGTGGCCCCGCCGCCGATACTGACATTTGCCTTTAACCGGTCGAAAGTATCCTTGATCTGCTGGCGGGTATGTTTCGCCGTGCCCTTGTCCAGCAGGGAGGCGGCAAATTCCGCGGCCGTCGCCTTGTTCGACAGAGATTTTGCATCTCCGAATCGCAGGGTAATGCGCGCTTCAACGGCCTCGCCCCGGGTCTTCTTCGTCAACAGCGCAAGCTTCATTCCGTTGGGAAGCACCGTGCGGGTGGTGCGCGATTCGATGTTGGACGGTGCGGGATCAAACGCTTCGCCAGCTGCAACCTCCTGGTTGCCCTTGTAATCTTTTACCAATGCTTCCACATCAGGAGTTTCCGGAATTTCTGTCCGCTGTGGTTTTTCCGTCGGCAAGAACATTCCAGTGGTGCGGTTATCAGCTTTCAGGTAGTGCACAGCGACGCGTTTAACGTCGTCTGCGGTGACCGCCTTGATCCTGTCGCGTGTGAGAAATAATAATCGCCAATCGCCTGCGCCGATGGATTCGCTGAGCCTTAACCCGATGCGCTCCGATGAGTTGAACATAAGTTCGATGTACTTGATCATCTCGTTCTTGGCGCGGTCAACTTCTTCCTGTGTTGGCGGATTATCCACGATTTCATCCAGCGTTCGGCGCATGGAACCCATCGCGTCCTCCAGTGATTTTTCTTTTAAAACCTGTGCATAGGTGAGCAGCAGGCCGGGCTCCTTCCATTGATAGGCGACGGCGCCGATGCCGCTTGCCTTCCTGGTGTCTACCAGCGCCTTGTAAAGTCTTCCCGATGGTTCCGAACCCAGCACTTCCGCAAGGACGCTGATCGGCGCAAAATCCGGATGTGAACCCGACGGGATATGGTAGGCCGTCATCGCGATCTGCGTATCCCCAACGCGTTTCAATACCACGGAGCGCTCGCCATCCTGTGTGGGATCCGACGTATACGCCTGTTCTATTTCACGCGCAGGTTTAGGAATGACGCCAAACGCCTCGTTGATCATCTTCAGCGTATTGGACTCATCTATCTTTCCCACGACTGTCAGCACAGCGTTGTCGGGTTGATAATATTTCCTGTAAAACGCCTGCAGTCTTTCGATCGGCACGTTTTCAAGATCGGCCCTCGAGCCAATGGTTGCTTTGCCGTAATTGTGCCACAGGTATGCTGTTGACATGACGCGCTGCATCAGCACACGCAGCGGATTGTTCTCTCCGGACTCAAATTCATTTCTCACAACAGTCATTTCACTGTCGAGATCTTTTTTCGAGATAAAGGAGTTAACCATCCGGTCTGCTTCGAGATCGAGGGCCCACTTGAGGTTTTCTTCCGTGGCATTAAAAGTTTCAAAATAGTTGGTGCGGTCAACCCATGTGGTGCCATTCGGGCGCGCGCCGTGTTCGGTTAATTCCTGCGGGATGTTTGGATGTTTTGGCGTACCCTTGAATACAAGGTGTTCGAGCAAGTGCGCCATACCACTCTCGCCGTAGTTTTCATGTTTCGATCCGACCAGGTACGTAACATTCACAGTGATCGTCTGCTTGGATGGATCGGGAAATAGTAGAACGCGCATACCATTTTGCAGTCTGTACTCCGTGATGCCTTCGACAGCGGTCACCTTTACCGGAGGTGCGACCAATACTTTGTCTTCCGTCCTGACAACTTCGGGTCTTGAAACGGCAGGTTTCGTTTTTTTCTTTTGGCTCAGGGCCGGACCTGCGATTGCCAGCGCAGCAATTAAGAAGAGGATACTTTTGTTCATGTTGCTTTTTTTGAAGATGAGCGATGGTAACAAAATAACCGATATCGATGATAATCCATAAAAAACTCAGGTCCGGCCAACTTCCGATGTGTCAATGTCATTGCCTGGCAACAACCAACAACCCAATCACATATTCCTGCGGTACTGTCCACCGACCTCGAACAACGCGCTTGTGATCTGCCCCAGTGAGCATACTTTCGTCGCTTCCATCAATTCCGAAAAGATGTTTTTATTCTCTACCGCGGCCTGCTGTACGCGCTCCAGCATTTTACTTTCCCGGTCCTTCTGAAACTGATGAAGATGGCGCAGCATCCGGATCTGATACTCTTTTTCTTCGGTGGTCGCCCTGATCACTTCCTGCGGAAGAATGGTGGGAGAACCCTGCGCGCTGAGAAACGTATTTACGCCGATGATCGGATATTCTCCGGTGTGTTTCAGCATTTCATAATAAAGGCTTTCCTCCTGGATCTTCCCCCGCTGATACATGGTTTCCATGGCGCCGAGGACACCACCTCTTTCCGTGATGCGATCAAATTCGGTAAGCACAGCTTCTTCCACCAGGTCTGTAAGTTCCTCAATAATAAAAGATCCCTGGAGGGGATTTTCATTTTTGGCAAGTCCCAGTTCCTTGTTAATGATGAGCTGAATGGCCATCGCCCTGCGCACAGATTCTTCCGTTGGTGTCGTAATGGCTTCGTCATAGGCGTTTGTATGCAGCGAATTGCAATTGTCATAGATAGCATACAATGCCTGCAGCGTAGTGCGGATATCGTTGAAATCAATTTCCTGTGCATGGAGCGACCGCCCCGATGTCTGAATGTGATATTTCAACATCTGGCTGCGCGCATTCGCTCCATATTTGTTCTTAAGCGCTTTTGCCCACAACCGTCGGGCCACCCGTCCAATCACCGCATACTCCGGATCGATTCCGTTGCTGAAGAAGAACGAAAGATTCGGCGCGAATGCATTGATATCCATTCCCCGGCTCAGGTAGTATTCAACATACGTGAACCCGTTCGCCAATGTGAAGGCCAGCTGCGTGATGGGATTGGCACCGGCTTCCGCGATGTGATAGCCGGAAATAGACACGGAGTAAAAATTCCGGATATCCCGATCGATAAAATACTGCTGAACATCGCCCATCAGGCGGAGCGCGAACTCGGTCGAGAAAATACAGGTGTTTTGCGCCTGGTCTTCCTTCAGAATATCCGCCTGTACGGTGCCCCTCACTTGGGTCAGGGTCGTGGATCTTATTTTTTCATACACGTCAGCAGGAAGTACCTGATCACCTGTCACACCGAGCAGCATCAGGCCCAATCCATCGTTTCCTTTGGGAAGGGGACCCTGGTACGAAGGCCTTACCGCATGCTTATACAGTGCATCAATCTTTTTCCTTACTTCCTGCTCCAGGCCATGCTGTTTGATGTAGATCTCACATTGCTGGTCGATCGCGGTGTTCATAAAGTAACCCAGCAGCATGGGCGCCGGCCCATTGATGGTCATGGATACGGAAGTTTTCGGATCCGCCAGGTTAAATCCGCTGTAAAGTTTTTTCGCATCGTCAAGGCAACAGATGCTCACGCCTGAATTGCCGATCTTTCCATAGATATCAGGACGGTAATCCGGATCGTTCCCATACAATGTCACCGAATCAAACGCCGTCGATAGCCTTTTCGCCGGCATCGCAAAGCTTACATAGTGGAATCTTCTGTTCGTTCGCTCAGGTCCGCCTTCACCGGCAAACATGCGCGTGGGATCTTCGCCTTCACGTTTGAATGGATAGATCCCGGCCGTATAGGGAAATTCTCCAGGCAAGTTTTCCTGCAGAGACCAGTAAAGAAGATCGCCCCATGCTTCATACCGCGGCAGCGCTACCTTTGGAATCGCAGTATGGGACAAGGACTCCGTGTGCGTCTCGATGGCGATCTCCTTGTCCCGGACTTTGAACCTGAAAAATTGTTCGCGATACTGTTTCGTTTTTTCCGTCCACGCTTCCAGCGTTTTCAGATTTTTCGGATCCAGGTTGAGTTTCAGACTTTCATATTGTTCCTCAAGCGCGGCGATCACACGCGCTTTATCTGTGAGGGAGGACCCACGGATGGACTCCATGGATTTCTGAAGGCCATACATTTTCTGGGCCGCTTCCTTTTGTGCCTTCGCCCAGCTGTCGTAGTTCCTGTTGTTTTCCGAGATCTCGCTGAGGTAACGCGTGCGGTGCGGAGGGATAACAAATATCTTCTCCGACATTTCGCGCGAGATGGCAAACCCTGATCTTAAATCAGCACCGGTTTTTAGTTCGATGGTCTGGATGATCCTTTTATAAAGTTGATTGGTTCCCGGATCATTGAACTGGCTTGCGATGGTTCCGAATACGGGCATCTCATCCAGCGGGCTTGTCCATAACTGGTGATTGCGCTGATACTGCTTCTTTACATCGCGCAGTGCGTCCATTGCACCGCGTTTATCGAATTTGTTGAGCGCGATGATGTCGGCGAAATCCAGCATGTCGATCTTCTCCAGTTGCGTGGCTGCACCGTACTCAGGTGTCATCACATACAATGCGACATCGCTATGATCAATGATCTCTGTGTCGCTCTGGCCGATCCCGGATGTTTCCAGGATGATCAGATCAAAGCCGGCGACTTTCAAAACCTGAAGCGCTTCCTTCACGTGGGCAGATAACGCCAGGTTGCTCTGTCGCGTGGCGAGTGAGCGCATGTAAACACGCGGGCTGTTGATCGCATTCATTCGGATGCGGTCTCCGAGTAATGCACCTCCTGTTTTACGCTTCGACGGATCCACGGAAATGATCCCGATGGTCTTGTCTTTGAAATCCAGGAGAAATCTCCTTACGATTTCATCCACCATCGATGACTTTCCGGAACCGCCCGTTCCGGTGATCCCCAGTACAGGTACTTTTACCGTTTGCGCCTTTACTTTTACCTCGTTCAGAACGCGGCCATGCTTCTCATGAAAATTTTCGGCTGCAGAGATCATGCGCGCAATGGCCAACGGGTTGCCGGTTGTCAGCGCGCCTGGATCGGGAACATGTTCATCTCCGACAGGAAAGTCGCTCTTTTCAACCAGGTCGTTGATCATGCCCTGTAACCCCATGGCGCGGCCGTCATCCGGGGTGTAGATCCGCGCGATGCCATAGTCCATCAGGTCTTTTATTTCTTCCGGAAGGATTACGCCCCCGCCACCCCCGAAAATTCTGATATGACCTGCTCCTTTTTCCTGAAGGAGATCATACATGTATTTAAAATATTCATTGTGGCCACCCTGATAACTCGTCAGGGCAATCGCCTGCGCATCTTCCTGGATAGCGGTGTTGACGACTTCGGCGACGCTGCGGTCATGTCCCAGGTGAATCACTTCACAACCCGTAGACTGGATGATGCGCCGCATGATGTTGATCGCAGCGTCATGGCCATCGAAAAGGCTTGCAGCGGTCACAATGCGCACCTTATGTACGGGCTTGTAAGGTTCCGGCGCGAGGTGACCCGCCAGTTGCGACTGTTTATCTTTTTTTGCTGCACTTACCGTGGAAGAATCCATGTATATCTGTTAAATAGGATTGTAAAATTACAGATTACCATGCTATTAAGCTAACAGTTGATAGGGAAGCTTTTCTTTGACAGAGCGCAAAAAAATCTCCTTAGATACCGCACCCTTTCCAATCCTTTCGCCGTTAAGGAGGTCAATCTGCAATATGAAAATAAAACATTCGGGCGCCGCCGCCCTTCTCGCGTTCGCGCTCCTCGCTTCCTGTGATCAGCCGGAACCCCAGCCAGTAGAAACGCCAGTTGTGCTGCCACTTCGGCTTGAACAACTTGATTTTAGAAGAACACTGGAATTTGACGCAGGCAAGCGCCTGTCGAGGGTGAAGAATGTCCACATCATGCTCAATGATGTGGTGCTGGAAAGTACGACGGAGTTCTTCTACAGTGCAGATGGCAGAATGGAGAAAACCTTAACAGACAATGGCTACCGTTTGGAATTTGTCTGGAAGGATGGCAGGATTATCCGGACGAACGAATACCTGAACGAGCAATTCAGCCAGTATCATACATTTTCTTATGATGAGAAGGGAAGGGTGAAGGAATGGATCACATGGCAGGATATCCCGGAAGAGGGAGGTGTTATTCCGAAGTCGAAGGAAATGTATTTGTACGATGCAAGGAACAACCTGACCGAACAGTTCTTGTATTTCTACAACCCGGGTATAGATGGTCATGAATTGCTCTCGGCTTTTGAATTCAGCGAGTACGATGATCAGCCGGAAGCGGAGAGTCTGTTTGACGGATACGCATTCAACCCCATGGCTGTATTCAGGCAGAACAATCCTGGGAAGATGATCGTCAAGAACCGTCTTGGAAATACGTCTATGATCGATCGGTATACCTACGTTTATGACACCCGGGGTTATGCTACGCGTAAGACCACTACGTCACTGTTTTCTCACAGTGGCAGTGGTGGCTCCTATGATACGCATTATTATTACGAAACGCGGTAATCCTGTTTCAGCGATAATCTGATATCCTCCGTCATAATCCCTATCTTGCACCGCATAGGTATGAAAACATTGTTGCGGTACATCTTTCTCACATTCATAGGGATCACGGCGTTTCTGGTGCTGTTTGTTGCCGTCTCCGTTGCTCCGGTTGACCGCACACATGTGAGGACTTTGCCAGCCTATCAGATCATGATGGGTCGGCTTGACACGGTCACCATGAACATTCCCCCGGCTAAGCACGGTTTCTTGGTTGGCTTTGGAAAAACGAATATCACGCCACAGGAGCCAATCGCCACTGCGGGGTATGGGAAACGCAAAGGGAAGCCGTACCACGTGGTACACGATTCGATTTATGTTCGCGCCATGGTGGTCGACAACGGATCGGAGCGCGTTGCCATTGTTAGCGCAGATCTGCTGATCATCCCGCCAACGGTAACGCAGGTGCTTCAGTCAAAACTTGCTGCCATTGGTTTCAGTCTGGATAATACGTACCTCGGTGCGACGCACTCCCATAACAGCATCGGGGACTGGGGAGAAGGGGCCACCCGGTTTATTTATGGACCCTATGAGGCTGAGGTGGTTCAATTTCTTGCCGATGCTATTGTCGAAAGCATCCGGAGTGCGCAAAACAACCTGTTGCCTTCACGCCTCAAAAGCGGCGCCATCGCCATCCCGCAGGCAGTCGAGAACAGATTGATCGATGGTGGGAACGAAGATCCTTTCCTGCGAGCGATTGAAGTTCATCGCAGCGACAGTTCCAAACTTGCGCTGATGAGCTATGCCGCACATGCAACATGCCTCTCACAGCGAACCATTGAATTGTCACGCGACTATCCCGGGATGCTTGTTGATGCGCTCGAGGCGCGCGACTATGAATTTGCCATGTTCATGGCAGGCGGGGTGGGCAGTCATAAAGGTTCGGCTCCGGAGAATGACTGGAGTTGTATGGCCTGGATGTCGGATGTAATCAGTGAACAATTTTTTGCCTCCCGTCATACTTTCAGGGACGTTGCTGATAGTGTAGTGGGGATGGTTCGTTTGCCCCTGGCCCTGAGCGAACCGCAGGTAAAGATCAGCGATGACTGGAAAGTGAGGGCCTGGCTGTTTCGCGCTGCCTTTGGGGAATACGATGCATCACTCACGGCTCTCAGGTTAGGAGATGTTGTCATGCTGGGCACGCCCTGCGACTTTTCCGGAGAATATAATCAGTCGCTGGATTCACTGGCGCATCGCAAGGGGCTGGAAGTAATGGTGACCAGTTTCAACGGGGGATATATTGGCTATCTCACCCCGGAAAAGTATTACGATGTAAACCATTACGAAACCATGCTGATGAACTGGTATGCGCGCGGCACCGGTGACTATGTGAAGGAATGCCTGGAAAAACTTATGACCGGGATGAGCGATACCAAATGATCTTTTTGCCGGCGGGGATTGCCTGAGAATGATCTTTTTTGATGGACCTGTAAAATTCGCCCACATAACCGGTCCACGCAAAAGGCCGGCGATTCTTCAGATACCCGGCGTCAGGATCATTGGAGAAAGCCTCCAGCTCGAAGGGATTATAACGGTATGCGATGTAATGGCACTGACCGTTCATTCTTCCCATGAGATAGAAAAATACATAACACGCCCAGTGGAAAACGAACAGCATCTCAACCTGTTGCCAGAAATGGATCTTCTCATGACGCACAAGCTGTGTTTGATCGTGTGGCTGACGTGTTATCCAGATGAAAATAAAGAATGAAAGCCCGGTGTAATAATTGAATATCTTTTTCCGGGTATAGATCTTATAAGGTAACATACAAAATAGATAACGAAAGATACTCGTTTTTCAGTTCAACGGAGGCATGTTATTTCACTGAAAAACTTACGTAGCACTGTCCGTAGCCGTTTCGCCGGTATTTTCCTTCTGGCCTTTTTTGTACCTGAAGCCGAGTACGATCACGATCCCATTGATAACCAGAGAGAAACCATTGGTAACGAGGATAGGAATATCCTCGCGGAGAAATCCATACCACATCCACAACGCGAGACCTATAAACAGAATGATGAGGTAAAAAAGTGAAATATCCTCTGCTTTCTTGTTTCTCACCAACTTCACCAATTGTGGCAAGAGGGAGATGGAAGTGCAAATCCCCGCGGCAAGTCCTATTATTTCAGTCTGGTTGTCGAACACGGTTGCTGCCCGTTTCATTTTGATTAATGTGGCCCAAGGTCCGCATCCTCGTAGAACGTTTGATCAAAAGTCTTCGTGGAGGGCTGACCATTTTTCAGAATGGTGATGACCATCCAGATCAGGCACCCCGTCAGACCAAACAAGTATAGTTGCAGGAAGATAAGCGACAGCGGCAACGAACATAATACAATAAATAGTAATAGGCCCAGCGTGGTGACCGTAATAGAGAAGCTGATTTTTTCCATGCAACCTGATGTTTGCCTATGGATTTTAAAAAATCATACCGGAGACAGTCGCACATTGAGAGCATGGGAAACCGGCGCCGCCCGCTTCTGGGGGACCGCTCCGTCCTCAGCAAAACAATCGCGTCCTACCCGCAATTAAAGTCCGCCGAGCTTGCGCACGTTGTTTTTCCTGACCTGGATCTTGAGATGGTTTACCACATCCAGTCCAAGGCCTATCGTGGTGAAGGCGCCGATGAAGACAAAGAAGAAACCATAGGAATGATCTTTCGTCAATCCGTTTAAACCGGCATAGAGAATGACGATAACCGCCAGCAGTGCCAGGGCGAGTAAAAGGAATTTTTTCATGAATATTGTAATAGGGCGAAAATTTTTAAGGGTAGCTTAGGTCCTTCCGATCGAAGAACCTAAAAAACATACGAAAAGCCAACAACGGGATGACGGTCATGGTTCATTTACAGGAAAAAATAACCGCATGCCGGCAGGGGAGGATAAACAGCGGCAATTATCTTTTTCCCGCGTTTACTTTTCCCTCCTTTGAGAAATACATGTTCCAAAAAAATTGAATCTATGAAAATATCATTTTTAGTTTTGGCGAGTTTTGTTTTGCTGTCTGTGTTGCCCGCCAGCGCCCAGGTCGGTTTTGGAATAAAAGGGGGTGTAAATCTGACAACGCTGGATGTCAAGGATCCGCAATTGTCCTACAATTCCAGGACAGGCTACCACGCCGGTTTATTTCTCAGGGGCAAGTTCGATAAGATCGGTATTCAACCCGAATTACTGTTGTTTACGCAAAAAGGTGACATCGAGAGTTCTATTTTTGGAACCGCTGAGGAGACCTTCACCTACCTGAGCATACCCGTGATGTTCAAATTTTATCCAGTGGCCGGCTTCAATATCCAGGTGGGTCCCCAGTTCGGATTTCTGATGGATGGCGAACGGGAATACAACACGTTTCTGGGCAGTGGCCGGGAGGATATCACCGAGCATTACAAGACGAGTGATGTTTCGGTTTCTGTAGGCGGGGGGTATGACTTCGATTTTGGTCTCGGACTCGATGTGCGGTACAATATCGGAGTCAAGGATATCAACAATGCAGCCAATGGAGAAGAAGCCCGCAGCAGGATTTTCCTGGTCTCGCTCGGATGGAACTTTCTCCGTTAAACATTTGAAGAACCTCCATTACCCGGAGGTTCTTTTTTTTAAGCGATTGCTTTCTTTTCTGCCTTCCGCTTTCACTTTCCGCCTTTCTTACAACTTATTCCCTCCAGCTTATTACTTTTCACTATCTTCCTCCCCGGAAACCATCTAACCTACATTCGTGCTATGAGAAAATATGCTCTACTGATCTTTGCATTATTGCTTATTTCGTTTTTGCCGTCCTTTAGTCAGAATGAACCGTTGCGTATCATTATGATCGGGGCACACCCTGATGACTGCGACCAGAAGGGCGGAGGAACTGCCATCCTCTTTGCAAAAATGGGTTACGCTGTAAAATTCGTTTCCGTGACAAACGGAGATGCGGGCCACCAGGAAATGGGTGGCGGTATTCTGGCAAGCAGGCGCCTGGCTGAGGCTAAAGAGGCGGGAAGACGTTTCGGTGTTGAATATGATGTTCTATCCAACCACGACGGGGAACTCGTGCCCTCGCTGGATGTGCGCCTGCAGATAATCCGGAAGATCCGGGAGTGGGATGCTGATGTCGTCATTGCTCCCAGGCCAAATGACTATCATCCTGATCATCGCTACACTGGCATTCTGGTGCAGGATGCTGCGTATATGGTGGGGGTACCCAATGTTGCATCCGACACACCTCCTTTGAAGAAGAATCCAGTGTTCTTTTATTTTCAGGATCATTTCCAGCGGCCCAATCCGTTCCGCCCGGATGTTGCCGTCGACATCTCTTCTGTGTTCGACCAGAAAGTGCACGCGCTGGACGCGCACGAGTCGCAGTTTTATGAGTGGCTTCCGTGGATCGGCGGCTACCTGAATGAAGTGCCGAAAGATAAGGATGGTCGTAAGAAGTGGCTTGCGACCAATCGCTCGGGACGCGTAACACCTGCCATCCGCGCTTCGCTTGAAAAGTGGTACGGTTCACGCGCTGGTGAAATCAAATATGCAGAGGCGTTTGAAGTCTGTGAGTATGGCACCCAGCCTGCTGAAGCAGATCTGAGACGCTTGTTCCCAATGTTGGGAAAGAAGTAGAATAAAAGAGAAAGAAGAAAGGCTGCGTCAAAGGTCGGTAAATAAAGGATAACGGGTTAGAATAAAGAGATTTGCGAGAACTAATACAAGGTGTTGAAATCCGGGGTTAACCGGGAAACAAACAAGTTGTAAAAGGGTTGTCTGCTGTGAAGCCGACAGAATCGCAAAAGTCAAGAATAATAAAAAGTTATCCAGTTAAATAATGACTTCTGAAACAGCCTTTCTGTTATCGACCTCGCCGGTATGACCCGGTGAGAAAGCGTAACGCTTTATCGTTCACTAAAGCTATGCCAACACATACAACGCGTATGAAAAACTTCTTTTTTCGGAACATTGTGGAACGGCTCAGCATTTTTGCGTAAAAAAATATGCAAATAAGGCTTCCAGCAGCTGTACCGTTGTACAAGTCATAGCGGTACCATCGCCGCTTGAATCAGTAACCCTTCGGGCGGTAACCTGCCGTTTACTATCTCACACTTTCAATTAAATATTCGTTGATCTTATGAATCAAGCGTGGTATTGAGAGCGGCTTTTCCATGTAATCATCTGCGTGCGCAGATGCCGCAATAATTTTAAGATAGGGCTCGCCGGACAGCAGAATAGGAATGTGACTGCTGCCTTCATGTGACTTCAGCCATTTGCATATTTCCAGACCATTGATTCCAGGAAGCCGGATGTGGATCAGGAAGACATCCGGCCAGTTATCCATCATCTCCACGATGGGGTATCCACTGTCAAAGAGCGTGACGTCAAAGCCGTTCTTCTCCAATCCGATACTCAGGCGCCGTTGCAGGGTCTTATCTTCTTCTGCGATATAAATACGGTTGTGATGCATCATGATATTACATGCCGGGGAGGAGATGAAAATCATGCCTTTCTCTTGCGGATCTGCGGCTTGTACAACGTTATGGCTATTTGTTTTAGCCGCTCCCTCTCGGGAACCAATGGCAACCGTACGCCTTCCGCAAAGGATTGCGTTGCTATATTTTCCTTCGTATATTTATCTTTTACCGTGCCTATGCAATCCAGACAAATATTTTTCAGCCTCTGCCTCCTGACCACGCTGGCAGCCTGCCGGTCCTCAGAGATAAAACAGGACCGTCTCGTGCTTGCGGATGAAATTGAACACTCAATCAGAACCGAGCTGTTGAACAAATGGTACCCCGCTAACCTGGATACTGTCCATGGCGGCTACCTGAGCAGCTTCACCTTCGATTTTAAACCAACAGGAGATCAGGATAAAATGATCGTCTCCCAGGCCCGTCATGTGTGGACAACGGCCAAAGCCTTCATGGCCTATCCTGAATCGAAATACTTTCTCGAGGCTTCCAGCCATGGCGTTGATTTTCTGAAGCATGTCATGTGGGACAAAACATATGGCGGGTTCTATCAGCTCGTCGATCGTCAGGGCCACGTCCTTCCCGATGCTGATGCAGAGAAAACAGCCTATGGAAATGCTTTTGGCATCTATGGCCTGGCGGCCTATGTCATGGCTTCAAAAGATACGGCCGCACTTTCACTTGCGAAAAAAGCATTCCGCTGGCTGGAGAAGAACAGTCATGATCCCCTGCGCAAAGGATACTTCCAGCATCTGGAAAGAGATGGTACTGTGATCAAAAGGGATAGTAATGTGCTGTCTACGTCTGATCGCGGATATAAAGACCAGAACAGTTCCATTCATTTGCTCGAGGCATTTACCGAACTCTATCAGGTGTGGCCTGATCCGCTTGTAAAAGAGCGACTGCTGGAAATGTTGGTGCTGATACGGGATACGATCACGACTGAGAAAGGCAACCTCACGCTCTTTCTTCAACCCGACTGGACGCCCGTTTCCTTCCGTGATTCATCGGAAGAAGTTATTTTAAAACACCATAATATCGACCACGTTTCTTTTGGTCATGACGTTGAAACGGCTTACCTGATGCTTGAAGCGTCGCATATCGCCGGCCTGAAGAATGATACCACGACACTGCGTATAGCCAAAAAGATGGTCGATCACGCACTGGAAAACGGATGGGATTCCGTTGCCGGCGGATTTTATGACGAAGGATATTATTTCCGTGATAAACCGGGCATGACGATCACGCGCGATACCAAGAACTGGTGGGCGCAGGCTGAAGGATTGAACACGCTCTTGCTGATGGCGGATCTCTTTCCCGATGATGATCACCGGTATTTTGAGAAGTTCAAAACGATGTGGCGTTATATTGACGAACATCTCATTGATCACGAACACGGCGAATGGTATGCGGGTGGTCTCGATAAACAACCTCAATTGAAGACAGCATTGAAGGGGCATATCTGGAAGGCATGCTATCATCAGTACAGGTCGATGGAGAATTCCGTGAAGCGTCTCAGAGAAGGAAGTCATTGAAGGCATCGGGTAGTGAGGCTTGCACACCAGGCATCATGATGCGTGCGGATATTGCCCGAAGACTGTCTATTTATAAACGTGTATCTCCTCAAGCGTAAGGGTTTCCCGTAAGTTATAGATCGTCATGACGCGCTCCAGCGTGTTGTGGGTTTCAAGCCAGCTTGCCCATACCATAAACCACGCCCATTTCGGCTGGGCGGCGAAGATTTCCAGTTTCGGAAGTTCGCCAACCTCTCCCAGTGCGATTGCCTTCCCTTCAGCAAGGGTCAGTAAGGCTTCATAATCTTTTTGTTCATAATCAAAATTGTACACGTCGGTTGCGAGGACATCAACATAATCGTGACCAGGATAGTACGCATCATATGCATAGGCTTCGTCTTTCGGAATATCCCGGGGAGCATTTGCATTCCAAACCCATATCAGGTTGTTGAGCTGATGAAAATTCACGAAACGGTCAAAAAGCATCCTCCATAATTTTGCATATCCTTCCTGACCTCTTTTGTCGCCCCACCAAAACCAGACACCATTCATCTCATGATAGGGACGCCATAACACGGGTACGTTGGCATCGCGAAGTTGTTTCAGGTAAACGGCGATCTGATCAACCTGGTCGCGCCATCTCGCATGCAGGGGAGTGCCGGGAGTGGTCAGCTCGTGCCATTCTCCTTCCGTGAGTTCACCCTGAACACTCTCCGTCCACCGGTAGGGCGGATCATCGATGGGCCGGCCTGCATGCCACATCAGTGTCACGATGGCCCCGGACTTGTGTTGTTCGATTGCCTCATCGACGATTTTCTGTCCAGGATCCTGGGCGCCACTCCAGATAAAGTCTGTACCCCAGATTGCAGGGAAACGACCCCCGATCTCCTGCGCCTTGTTCGTGTACCGGTTTAATTCGTGGTTGTAATTATGTTGTCCCGACAGTGTGTGCTCATCGTCGACCTCATAAAGATACGCCAGCAATCTCCTTACTTCCGGCGACGCCTTCTCATTCACCGGTTTGATTGGTTGGCCAAAAAGTGAAATGGCAAAGAACAGGAAGGGAAGCACCAGGAATTTCATAGAAGATCAGGTTGGCGTCGCTGCTAGGAGTCGGATGTTAAAGATAGAGATATTTTTGTCAACCTTGGCCAACACGGATAAAGATACTCAGGTAAATGTTCCGGTCCGCCTTGTTCCGCGGTGGGGGATCATTGTCAATGAGTCAATGTCCTGTGGCGCATTTTCAACGGATGATTGATGCAAATATGTGTAAATCAAACTATTGCAGCGATTAAAGCAGCGAATCCTGTTCGTATCTTTTGAGTTTGTCTTCGCTTTTCACCTTTCATGGAATTACCAGGAGGGATTTTAGCCGGAGGGTTATTGAAAAAAGCAATTAAAAACTAATTTCAGGAAATTTCCCGCCGGAGGCGCGGTTAATGAAAAGTACCAGCTTAACTTTTATCTATGAAGAGGCGAACTGTCTTTAAACATCTTGCTGCAGCCACCGCGGCAGCATGGATATTGCCCTCGTGTATATCCGATCCCAAAAAAGTATCCCTTGCATTGAAACATCTTCGTGTAACAGGTGAGGAGGAGGAATTGCTCGGCGACATAGCCGACGTCATGATCCCTGTTACTGACACACCGGGAGCCCGTACTGTTCAGGCGCATCTCTTCACGCTTGTCATGGTGGATGATTGCATGCCGAAAGTGGAACAGGAAAAATATCTGAAGGGCATGCGCAGTTTTACTTCCGAGCTTGAATCACTCACCGGAAGATCGTTCGCCAGCGCCACGGCGGAAGAGAGGCTTCAGATGCTTACGACACTGGAGTCGCGCCGGGAGGAACTGACAGAAGAGACAAGGGTCTTTTACAATACTACACGGCGCTACGTCGTGCAGGGATATACATCGTCCCAACATTTTTTAACCAACATCAAACCCTATCAGCTGGTGCCGGGGCCCGGCTATAAAGGATGCATCAAGGCTGATTCAAAAACATTATCGTAATGGCGCACCTGAATATTGACAGTATAAAAAGCCGCACCTATGATGCGATTGTCATCGGATCCGGAATTAGCGGAGGCTGGTCAGCAAAAGAACTGACGGAACGCGGCCTGAAAACACTTGTGCTGGAACGCGGCCGGGATGTAAAACATATCACTGATTATCCCACCACCAGCATGATGCCGTGGGAATTTAAACATCGCGGACAAATTCCCGAAGACATTACCCGCGACAATCCGGTTGTCAGCCGGTGTTACGCTTATCGTGAAGATACGGAGCACTTTTTTGTAAAAGATCAGGAGCATCCGTATACGCAGGAAAAGCCCTTTGATTGGATCAGGGGATATCAGGTGGGTGGAAAGTCCCTGCTGTGGGCGCGCCATACACAGCGCTGGAGCGACTTCGACTTTGAAGGTCCCGCCCGCGACGGCTTTGCTGTCGACTGGCCTGTCCGTTACAACGACCTTGCTCCCTGGTACAGCCACGTGGAAAAGTTTGCGGGCATTGCCGGCAATAAGGACGGGCTGGCGGAATTACCCGACGGAGAATTCCTTCCTCCGTTTGAACTGAACTGTGTGGAGAAATTTTTTAAGGAGCAGGTTGCCTCCCATTATAAAAATCGTCGCCACGTCATCATCGCGCGTTGTGCGCACGTGACGCAGCCGCAACCGATTCACCTGGAACAGGGGAGGGCGCAATGTCAGAACCGTGCACTTTGCCAGCGCGGATGTCCTTTCGGTGGCTACTTCAGCAGCAATGCATCGACGCTGCCCTGGGCGGCGAAGACGGGCAATCTTACCCTGCGTCCGCAGTCTGTGGTTCAATCGATCATCTATGATGACGTGAAGGGAAAGGCGACCGGTGTGCGCGTGATCGATGCGGTTACAAAGGAGTCCATTGAATTCTACGCGCCTGTTATTTTTGTGAATGCCAGTGCGCTGAATACGAACCTCATTTTGATGAATTCAAAATCATCGCGATTCCCGAACGGCCTTGGCAATGACAGTGGTTTATTGGGAAAATTTGTTGCGTTCCATAACTACCGCGCACGCATCTCCGCCGAATATGATGGCTTCCTGGATTCCACCACGCAGGGAAGGAGGCCTACGGGCGCTTACATACCGCGGTTCAGAAATGTTTTGAAGCAGGAGACTGACTTCCTTCGCGGATACGCGGCTGGCTTCAGCGCAGGGCGGTACGATCAGCAATCGCATGACGGACTGGGTGCGTCTCTAAAGGAAAAGCTGGCGGCAACGAAACTTGGACATTGGAGCGTTGGCTCGCACATCATGGGTGAAACCATTCCGAAGGAAAGCAATTGTGTGACGCTGGATGCGAATGCAACCGACGACTGGGGAATACCGCGTCTCAAAATTTCTGTGGACTACGACGACAACGACGAGAAAATGGTCGCCGACTTTTTTGCGCAGTTTTCGGAGATGTACACCAGGGCAGGCTTCACCAACCTCCGCACCAGCGACAGCAAGCAGGCGCCGGGACTGGATATTCACGAGATGGGCGGTGTTCGCATGGGGCACGATCCCAAAACTTCCCTGCTCAACAAATGGAACCAGATGCACGCCTGCAAGAACGTGTTCGTGACGGATGGCGCATGCATGACGTCGACATCCACGCAGAACCCGTCACTCACCTACATGGCTTTGTCGGCAAGGGCGGTGGATTATGCCGTAAAAAGTAGTAAGGGGTGAGCGGTGCATAGGCCCAATAAGCTTACTTTTGCTCCATGAATGAATGGATGAACCTTATTGATGAAACGATCGGGCATTTTCAGGAAGGCGCCCGATCGGTTCGCGCGCATACCGAGGAGACCACTTATATCATTACAAAAGATAAAGACAGTGGTGAATTTGTAATTACGACCGAAGCACCTGGCTTCCCCAAGACAAGAACCAAAACGCTTGAGTCCTATTTCAGGAACGTCTTCGGGATCGAGGCGCGGTATTGACAATTCACCGGGAGGCCCGACCACGAATCACTCAAACTTCATCACACCGAATTTCTCGTAGTCATGAAAGTTCTTTTGCACAGGCTTCCATGACCACGACGTATTCTGCTGATCGTGATCGATCCGATACATGTTGACCCGCCATTCTGTTCCTTTTGTTGGTGGAACATTTCGCAAAGGCTTTAGCAGCGCATAGGGAATGAAGAATTCGGCGATCCATTCGTTCACCTTTCCATTCTGATCACGCACGATGTTGGTGGCATGCCGCGTCTTGCGTTCGCCTTCATATTGCCACGGTTTCCAGCCAAGGAAAGTTCCATCCATATTCGGCACCAGAATGGCGAGCTCGTAGTTCAGCGGCGAGAGTTCATACTCGAAATACAGGGACGTTGACGTATCGGTCCAGAAGAATATTTCCACCACGTCTTCTGTCCACAGGTCGGCAAAATCTTCTTTCATGGTCGCGGTTATTTTTTTGTCCTCACAGGAAAATAACGCGTAGATACCAGTTTCAGAGTACAACAGCTTCACCCGCGTAGTGTAGCCGGCACTGCCCTTGCGCTTCTGCAGCGCTATCCAGTCTGTTGTACCCCACTCCTTCGCTGTTCCCTTTCCGGAGACATCAAAATTATCCGTGCGCCTTACCATCAGCGCATCCGGAGGAACACCCGTATGCTGTGCGCTAAGACAGACAGGAAGAAAAAACAATATCAGACAAAAGCGGTAAATCATCGGTTGCATATAGAATCTGGCTTAAAGCCGAATTTAGTCACTGCCGCCGTAAGTGACAATGGAGTGGATGAAGTATCTGCAAAAAATACATCAGTGGCAGTCCGTTTTACCTGCATAACAATACCTGTGCTATATTTGCAGCGATGACAGCGCAGCAACCCAATAATCCCCTTCACGGTAAAACGCTCGAAATGATCGTGACCGAGCTGGAGGAGCAGTATGGATGGGATGAACTCGGCCTCAGAGTGCCCGTCAACTGCTTCCTCAATAATCCCAGTATCAAGTCAAGCCTTACGTTTCTGCGTAAAACCCCCTGGGCCAGAAAGAAAGTTGAAGATCTTTATCTGGAAATGCTGCGGGACTAGTAATTGTCTGCTGCGAACCTTTAAAAGGTGCTATCTTCTCTGGCGACGATGCTTAATTCCGTCGCGATCTCAAGTTGCGGGGTAAGGATATCGTATAGGTGGCTGTTGAAATCCTTGTGTATGAATAGTACAGCCTGCCCCTGATACGTCTGGATGCGCGCGGATTCAATAGCCTCAGGACCAATGGACTGGAGCCATTTTGCAGCGTCAAAAGTTATTTCCGCGTTGTTATTTTCTTTTAGCCGGATGGAAAAGGAATCGTTTTGCTTTGCCCTGACGGTTAGCTTTTCAAGCCCGGAGGATGCGAAGATCATATTAATGGTCTTTCCATTGTTCTCATAAACACCTGTTATCAGCAGGCCTGGCCTCGCATTCTGAAAGAAATGGTCCAGATTCAGGGTTGACGTGTTTTTGATTGATGCTTTCCTGCCGTCGTCATCGTCATCATCATCCCCTTCGTCATCGTCCCGCTCATCATCGTCATCATCTTTATCGCCACGGTTCTTGCGATCTTTGTCTTCCTTGTCCTTCTTTTTATCTTTTTCTTTCTCGTCTTTGCCTTGGTTTTTATCAGGATCGTTGTTGTCACCATCATCATTGCTGTCGGCATCGTTGTCTTTTCCATCATCGTCGGAGCTTGTCGGCGGCGTATCTTCGTCTTCAACGCTTCCATCATTGCCGGAAGGCTGATCCACGCTGCCGCCTGAACTGTCTCCTCCTGTGTAGTCGCCGTCAGTACCTCCACCGTTGTCGTTGTCCCCGGTATCAACCGGTTCTTCCGTCACGGGGGCTTCAACAAAGACGAGTTGATAATTATCTGTAATAAGGAACAGGTTAAAATCCATGGCTTCATAGGCACGGCCGGGAAGTCTCAGCTTTATTTGACTTGAATCCGCTTTGCTGAGTTGAAACGGAGGTTCATCCGCGGGAACAGGATGTGTAATATCTGTATGCATTTCACCATTGCCAATGGCTTGAATGCGATCGAGTTTCAGATAGGCTTCACGGATGGAGATCTTACCGTCCATCGCAGAAGGTGACTTTAATTCAAATGTAGTCTGAAGGTAGGCGGGGTTTTGGAACAATTGCTCCTCCGTCGAACAGCCGCTCCACAAAAACAGGAGTAACGTCAGAATGATTGCAGATACGCCTGATTTTACTTTTTTTCTCATGATGCTGGCCCCATTTTAACTTTTCCCGCCCTGGAGGGTTATGGCTAAAAAATCCTTGCCAAACATTTAAATAGAATCTCCAACCCCATTACGTGCATGGGGGTGATGTGTGACGGTGCAGAGCGTAGGTCACACGGCACGGCAGTTGGCGTTTTTGGAGAATATTTGTAATATGAATTAACAAATCCCACATACGACAAGGATGCAGGTTGTTAACTGGTTGTCAAAACTCTTGAAGGCGCTTTGGTTATTTATTGCCGGGGTACTATCGGTGGCGATGATCTACTATCTGCTCACGGGTGTGGAACAGGGTATTGATGTAGTGATACAAAGCGGTGAAATGCTCGACGCGGGTGTGCTGAGTATCATGTCCGTTTTCCTGTGGTCGTTCCTGGTCTGGTATAGTTCCCGCACGTTGAGTTACATCAAACAGCACAAAGACGACAAGATCTTTTCAAAGAAGGCAAAGGAGGATACTACTTCCAGAAAATTGTATCAGGAGTATTGCATTCCAGCGGGGCTGTATCAGCACATTCCCAGGATGCTCGCCTACAATTGTTTTGTCAGCGTTCAGGTTGCTGTATTTCATTTACCCACGTTTTTTGGTTGGTCCGGCGTGACGATGTTTCTCGTTGTTGCGGCCCACAATATTTTTTATTTCCTGTTACATGCGTGGTTTCAGGGAAGATGGCGTGGCCTGAAATTCATGAACCTTGCCCTGCCCCTGATGATTGCAGCTTATTCCACTTTTGTTATTCATTGTATCCTTGAAGGCGCAATCGGCATTGACCTTGTCAATGATCCCCTGCGCCACAAGTTCTGGTTGAGTGTAATAGCGCTTGCCATGTTTCTCCTTCAGATCACGGTGGTTTTTCTTTTCATCCTGCGCCGAAGGAGCATCGATGCAAGACGCAGGGACCCTTCCTTGCCATCATCAGCTTTATTGAGGCTTATCGGTTTCAATCCGGAATTCAACGCCGCTGAAGCCCCGTACTTCAATTTCTTGAATGGGACGGCTGCTGTGGTAGTTTTACTTTACGTTGGCGCAATCTTTATCATGCCTTTTGCCAACGTAATGGGGCCCATGGCCTTCACGTTGCTGGCGCTGGGCGTGCTGACCGGTCTTTCGAACCTGATTACATTGCTGAGCATCCGCAGTTCATTTAATGTGGCGATTATTTTACTTGGACTTGCGTTTTTCTTTGGCCAGTATCGCGACCCTTATCCCGTCCGTTTTTTAGAGACAGAAGGACCTTCTTTGTTTAACAAGCGTGACGACACAAGAGCGTATCTCAGGAAGTGGTTCGAAAAACGTTTGTCCCTGATCGATGTAAGTGACACCACCATTCGTTTTCCCGTGTTCATAGTTCTTTCCAATGGAGGTGCGTCACGTGCCGGGAAATGGACCGGAAGTGTCCTCAGTCACCTGCAGGACAGCAGCTACCGCCTGAATCCACAAAACACCTTCAGTGATCATTTGCTGTGCATTGCAGGAGCTTCCGGGGGCGCTGTTGGCAACTGCGCCTTCTACAGTCTCCTGACGGCGGCGGAAAAAGGAGAGATACGCGGTGACGAATTCAGCAAACATACGGATATGTTTTTTGAAACTGATTTCCTTACCTATACCCTGGCGCGGCTCCTGGGCCCTGATATGATACGCCATCTTTTTCCTATTAATATTCCGCTGTATAACAGGGCCGATGCGCTGGAGCGTGTCATCAGTCGCGGGTCGAGCGATGCTTTGCTGAACAGTTACTTCGACAAGCCGGTTACGGAGGTGTTTGATACCACCGGGTCGTTGCCGATCCTGTTCATCAACACCACCCAGGTCGATAACGGCATGCCTGGTGTCATCAGCACCGTCTTGTTGCCGGAGCAATCGCAGCGCCAGGATGTCCTTGCGCTCATCGACAGTATGGGGGTGAAGGAAGGCACGGGAAATATACGGCTGAGCACCGCCGCAGTTCTCAGTTCACGTTTCCCCTATGTGTCCCCTGCGGGAAAAGTCTTTGATCGCTACTATGTCGATGGCGGTTACTTCGACAATTCGGGTGCAGGAGCCGTGCTTGAGTTCATTCATGAACTGAACCGGTTTATGGCTGACACCGCACAACACGATGTCTTCCGGCACAGGAAGCGTTTTACATTTCACATACTGCACATCACCAATTCAGAGATCCTCCGCAAGCCATCAAAAGACATTCATCCTTTAACCAACGACCTGCTTGCTCCGGTGCTGACGCTGGCCGGAATGCAGGGATCAAGCACGAGCATCAGCGACGGGATCCTGACGCACGCTTTCAAACAATTTAACACTGACACCGCCAATGCCATGATCGTCTACAGCCTGTATGATGAGTCGTGGGATCCCGCTAAAAGCACAGGAGACTTTGAGGAAGGGTACCCCATGAGCTGGGCGCTTTCCGACTATCAGCTCAGCAGGATGGAGCGTGCGCTGCGCCGCGCAAACAGGAAGAACTGGGAGAAGTTCGGCTTTGGCATTTCTCCATGAGTGCCCTCATTGCCAGCGTCGCGCAGCTGCGTGAAGCAATCTCCCGACTACAGCGGCGCGCAAAGCACGCAACAGGCGGGCCGTGCTTATTCGATGGACCTTCGGTCAAGAAAGGTTCCGTCGTTAATCAGTGCTCTTCAGCAACCCGCCCGGTACTGACAGCGCCCCTGTATGCTCATCAATCAATCCGTTTCGTTCTTCCTCGATGTTGGTAGCCTGCGTGTATATGTCGCCCGCGATGCGGTGCTTTCGCAACTCTTCCTTGAACAACTTTATCCGTGCTGCCCGCGCTTCCGATTCTTTCGGACCGCCATAATCGGAGAAGCCAAAACCGCCCCATTCGCTGATGACAATGGGCACCTGTCCCCGATAGAAGTATGGATCTCCCACGATCAACGGGAATGCTGCGACATCATTCATCTCGCCCTGTGAAAGTTTATCGAGTACTTGTTTCCACCTGTCCATCTCCGGTGTATAGACGTGGACGGTGAGCAGATCTGATTTTAGTTTTCCGCCGAGGGAGACATGCCTCCATCCGTCATTGTCAACGACAAGAAACTGCGGATGGTAGATCTTCATGAAATGATAGGTGTCAACAATGTACTGACGTGTTTCCGCATTGGTGGCAATATCCTGGGCTCCCCAGTCTTCGTTGTAAAGGCTCCAGATGACAATGGAAGGATTTGTGCCGATCAACGCGAGCATGCGCAGCAATTCCTCCCGGTGATTTTGACGGCTTTGCTTACTGGAGCTATGAGGGCTTGGAATTTCCACCCACAGCAACAGGCCGAGTTCATCGGCGAGGTTAAATATCCTCGGGTCAATGCCCGCAATGTGAACACGAACGAGGTTACAGCCGAGTTCTTTCATGGCGCGCATGTGCTGCTTCATTTCTTCGTATGTGGCGGTTCCGGGCTGGTATAGGATCCCATCGAGGTAGATCGGCTTGTTGTTGAGATAGATGTACCGTCCGCGGGCTTCGATTTTCCGCAAACCGAAGTGTGCCTGGATCTCAGCAGAATATCCGTCCGGATGGACAAGCTGGGCAATCACGCGGTAGCAATAAGGCCGATCGGGCGACCACAGTTTTGCGCCCGGAACTTCCAGCACCAGGCGTTGATCTTTCTGTCCGGCCTCCAGGTGTAGCGGATAGTCGGAAGCGGCGACAGGTTGATTCCCAGCGCCCTCCAGTTCGTGTACTGCCAATCGGATGATATAGTTTCCCGGGTCGTGTACGCGGGTGGTCAGATTAAAGCGTACCAGGTAATCTTCGACAACACTCAGGACGCTGACGCGTGAACGCAGCCGATTCCGCTCGACGGTTTCAATCCACACACTGCGCACAGCGCCAGTGTAAGTCTGATACCATATTCCACCGCGCTTGTAGACGTGCGACTCCTGTTTTCCTCTCGGGATTTCCGCATCCATCGTGTCGGCGATCCTCACGGTGATCCTGTTTACAGGAAGCAGGTTCTCTTCATCAAGCTCATAGGAAAATGAGGTATATTCTCCATAGTGGACTTCCTCTCCTTCAATGGTCTTCAGCGGATAGCCGTTCAACCACACCCGCGTATCATAACCACATGCACCAAACGTAAGTTGAAACATCAGATGTGATTGTTCTTCCGGCTTAGCGGGTAGCTCAAACGTACGCTCATACCAGGCCACGATCGTGTCACGCCAGGCTGCGGCCTGGGGTTCTCCTTTTGCTTTTGCCATGTGCGCCTCGACCGACCCCGGCCATTGGGCGGTATGCTGGTAATCATGCTTCAGGTGCCATCCCTTTCTCAGTCCCTCATCCTCATGATCAAGTGAAAATTTCCATTCGCCATCCAGCAACACATATGCATTTGCGCGCAGTACGGTTCGCGGCAGATGGTTACCGGGTTTTACCCGATCTAAAGTTCCTTCTTTGATATCGGTAGGAGAGAGGTTCAGGTGCTGTTCGTTCATTTATGTTACGACTTTCGTGCAATTGGATTAAAACCATGCCCTGATCTTCATCAGTCACAATGGTCAGCTTCACAATGCGGCTGCTTCCCGAATTTCGCCGCATGAATGACGTCAGGAGTTTTTATATGAACGAGCTTAATCAACGAAAACGCAGCATGCTACTCTGACGGCGCAAGCATCTTCGGCGCCGGTTTCGATTGCCTGATGCGATAGGTGAGTGTCAGGTTGATCTGTCTGCGGCGGAATAAGTTGTTTCCTTCCGAATAGAAATTTCCCCCTTCGGTGACAGATCGCATGCGCCGGCTGTTGAAGACATCGAGAACATTGAAGTACAACGTGCCGTCGCCACCAAAGACGTCTTTGCTGACCGCAAGATCAAAGTAGTACAGGGCCAACCGTTTTCCCTGCGCCGTCTTCTGGGGCGCTTCATAATTTCCTCTCAGTTGTATGTCGATCTGATGCGGAAGCATAAAGCGCGATGTTTGTCTTGCAAACCAACTGTAGGTTGTGTTATTGTAACTGCTGAAGATATTCGTTCCGTCAATCTGCGCGTAGAACAAATTCACGTTCATGTCGAGTTTCCACCATGGATACAGGGAAAATTCGCTGGTGAACTCTGCGCCAGTGGCCTCTTCCGACCGCAGGTTTTCAGGAAGGGTAGTGGAAAAACCCCCGTCGTCAACGGTGCGGATGCGCTCAATTTTTCCCCTGGTGCTGCGGTGATATACGGCAGAAGTAAAAGATCCTTTCTCAAAATATTTTATATGGCCCAATTCGAACACATTGCTGAATTCAGGATCCAGGTCCGGATTTCCACTGAAATAATTCCGGTTGTCAACGAACGTCATAAACGGTGACAAGTCATTGTAGAAGGGCCTTCTCACCCTGCGGCTATAGCTTGCCTGGATGCCGTTCTGTTTTGGCAGATTCCAGGTGACGTGGGCGCTCGGGAAGAGATTGACATACTCCCGCGGATTGACTTCATTGGTTTCTTCCAGAGTGGTCTTCACGTCAGTCCACTCCGCCCGCAAGCCTGCCTGGTAGGATAGTTTGCTCCCTTTCTTGGCGAGGATACCGTACGCGGCATGTATGTTTTCATCATACAGGAAGACGTTGTCAAGCTGCGCCAAAGGAACAAACTCGCCGTTGGCATTTTTGCGGGCAACAACAAAATCATTGACCATGTCGCGCGCGCTGCTTCTCAACCCTGTTTCAAATTTTCCACCATTGCCGAGCGGTTTCGTATAGTCGACCTGCACCAGCAACTGTTTTTCATACTCATCGTTCAGCGAACGCTCGAGCGTATTCAGGCCCGCGTTTTCCACACCGTCAGTACCAAAATACCGATGGGTGAACAACTGGTAAGAGCTCTCCCAATTGTCCAGGAACTTTACCTCCGCCAGAAGTTCGTGGTCTTTCTGCGGAAAGGATTTTTTGTAGATGAGGGAATACTCGGAGTTGGGTTCCGTTTCTTCTTCATCCTGGCGACGGCTTTCGATGCTTTCAAGGTTCGACAGGTTGCTCCTGAAGAGGCGGTAATCAATATCCGTTACACGCGTGGCATCGCTTCGGCGGAAGAGATAGGAGCCTGTCAGTATGCTGGTTTCGGTAAAATAAAAATCAATACCGCCGCGGATGTTGTTGTTGAATCCTATGATAGATCCTTCATTTTCCTGCTTCAGGAAAGTGGTATCGGCGCCATATACTTCCTGATATAAAGTAGACTCTCCCGGCTGCACGCGGTAGGCGATTCCATAATTGATAAAGAAGTTTACCTTCCGGTGGCGGTAATTCAGATTGGCGGCCCCTCCAAAATTGCTCGGCGTTCCGGTAATGAGTTCGAAAGAACCGTTGAATCCCTGGTTCCTTTCTTTTCTCAGCACGATGTTGATGATGCCCGCCATGCCTTCTGCCTCATAGCGCGCCGAAGGGTTTGTGATGACTTCCACCCGTTCGATCATGCTGGCCTGCAATTGTTGCAAACCGCTCCCTCCCTTGAAGCTGACAAGTCCTGAGGGTTTGCCATCAATAAGGATACGCACATTGCTACTTCCCCTGAGGCGGATGCCGCCTTCCGGATCCACCTGCACCGATGGAATGTTCATGAGTATGTCCGAGGCTGTACCGCCTGCGTTGGCGAGGTCCTTACCGACATTAAAGATCTTTTTGTCAAGCGACAGTTCCATGGAGCTTTTCTCGGCCTGTACGACCACCTCGTCCAGGGTGCTGACGGAGGGCGCAAGCCTGATGGAACCAATGAGATGCACCGAAGTCCCTTCGGAAAGCTGAAATGTTCCGATGACCTGCGAACGGTATCCCATAAATTCAACTTCCCCGTAGTATCGGCCATAGGCAAGCTCCAGGGAAAATTCACCGGCTTCTGAGGTGATGGTGCCGTTCACCAGCTTCTTATCGGCGCTGTCAAAGATACGGATGCTGGCGAATGCCAGCGGGGCAGCCGATAAAGAATCCAGCACTTTGCCTTTCAGAACGCCCTTTTTTGAAGCCTGGCCGTAGCTGTTCGCAACAGAGAAAAGAACGGAACAGAAGAACAGCAATAACAAGGCGCGTAATGCAAAGTGAATTTGATTTTTCATCTGGATTTTAAAGCGATGAATGTAGTATTTTTTTTGCATTTGGCGCAATGATTTTCCAGACATGGCGGAGAACGGTTTATGACATTATTAATCACTGAAGTGTGCTTTGTGAAGGCCAGGTCCGACCCCGCCTGTACTTTTTACCCTGGATGATTCGTTATTTTCCTGGGAGTGATACTATCCACGCGGAGATGTCGGGGCAGGAAGATCAATATGATTACTGACCAAACATGCATCTCGATGTTTGACCGCATCGTCGTTCATCCTGAATAAAATTTTGTACTTTTAAGTTTTGCTACTTTTAAATCATGAGAACACACCCATTCATTGCGATTGCCTTATTACTGATTGTATTTCTCTCAGGCTGTTCAGAAAAGCAGAACGATAACCGTAAGTGGTATAAGGGAAACCTCCATACGCACTCTTACTGGAGTGATGGCGATGAGTTTCCGGAAATGATCATGGACTGGTACAAAACAAAAGGCTATGATTTTGTGGCGCTGACTGACCACAACACCCTGGCTGAGGGTGAGAAGTGGATCGTTGTCAGAAAGGGACGAACGTATGAGGAAGCTTTTGATCGGTACCTTCAGAAATTCGGTGAGGCGTGGGTTACCTATAAAAGGGATACAGGTCGTGTTCAGGTAAAACTGAAAACCTATAGCGAATATAAAAGCGAGTTTGAGGACGACGGCTTCCTCATCATTCAGTCGGAAGAGATCTCCGATAAATTTGACGGAAAGCCCATCCACATGAATGCTACGAATCTGAGGAAGATGATCCCACCGCAGGGTGGAGAGAGCGTGACGGAGGTGATGCAGCGCAATGTGGATGCCGTGCTGAGGCAACGCGAAGAAACGGGCGTTCCCATGTTCCCGCATATCAATCATCCCAATTTTCACTTTGCCATTACGGCACAGGATATCATCGGCCTGACAGGAGAGCGTTTTTTTGAAGTATACAACGGCCACCCGCAGGTATTCAATTACGGTGACAGCACGCGGCCGGGTACCGAGCTCATGTGGGATGAGATCAACATGGCGTACTACCGGAAGAATCAACCCTTTCTCTATGGGCTTGCGACCGATGACAGCCATAATTATCATCTTTTTGGAAATGAATACAGCAATGCCGGCCGGGGATGGGTCATGGTGCTGGCGGATTCATTAACCCCAGCCTCGCTCATCACTGCAATGGAAGCAGGAGATTATTACGCCACGACAGGGGTGATCCTTGAGGATATAAAGATCGCGAACGATGCCTTGACCATCAACGTAAAGGAAGAGCCCGGCATATCATATGAAATACAATTTATCGGCGCCACGGGGCAGGATCAGACGACACGCGTATTGAAGAGCGTGCGGGGACCGGAAGCCAGCATCGAATTGCTCGACAGTTACGTATTTGTTCGTGCCAGGATCACGTCGGATAAGGTGAAAGAAAATCCTTTCCGCGATGAAGACTTCGAGACTGCCTGGACGCAGCCTGTGACGGGTCGGTGACGGAGCTTCGCAAGCAGGGACAGTGCCCGCGAAATCATCGCTGCAGATTGAACACAAGTTCCCCGAAAACTGCGCGTTCTTCTGCTCCGGACGAAGGGATATCGCACCTGCGTCGGATCGGAACTGTCATGGATTTTTGGTATTTTTAGGGTATGGAAATCTATAAACTGGTTGCCGGAATTTTAGTCCTCGGGATTTGTACATGGATCCTCGCCCGGAATAAAGACCGCAAGGGATTTATTCACGCCGTATTTCGCGTTGACACCCTGATCGGCATCATTGGAGGGATTTACCTGATCTTATCTTCGACCATTGCGCTTTTAACGTAAGGCTGGCGCCACTTCTTTGGGGTTATAGCGTCTCGGGCAACGTATACTTCCTTCCCTGATTTTGTTGCTTCAGCCATTGCATCAATGGTTCGAAATAGCGGAGCATGGCTTTTGCATTCATGTCCTCCCCGGTAGCTTCTTTGAGGACATCACGCCAGTTTCTCGACCCGCCAGGATACATGATCTTCTTCAGAAAATCGCCAACCTCCTTGTTGCCGTAATAGTTTGTGGCAGTAGGACGCTGGTGAAGTATGTTTTCAGCAATGTGCTGATGCAATTGAAACATCAGCACTGTTGAAAGTGCATAATCATAATACTGTGCGGCATCATCGTTGATGTGCGTTTTGGTGGCGGCATCGCAATATATTTCGCTGCGCTCATTCGGCGGCACGACGCCCTGATACTGCTTTGCCAGCGCCCACCACTTACTGTTGAATTGATCAGGCGGCAGGTTATCGGCATACAATGCTTTTTCAAATTCGCTCATGACCCCGGCGGCAAAGGGAATGAACACCACGTGCTGCAAAGCCTCCTTCAGCAGCAACCTGATAGAATCCGTCCGCGCGTTTTGTTTGACAAGATTGCGGCCGATAAGATATGGCTTCTGCATGGCGGCCATGCCCATCATGCTGCCCATTGCCTCGTGAAAGGCGCGGTTCGCACCGCTTCGCAATACGGGGGGTACGTCGGCATTGGTATACGTCATGAAGTAGTAGACATGGCCGAGCTCATGGTTGGAAGTCTCAAACCATTCCGCGTTCGGTTCCACGCTCATGAGGCTCCGGACATCCTTGTCAAGGTCGAGGTGCCAGGCAGAGGCGTGGTTATTTTTCTTTGCCGCAGCGCCTGCCGGGTACGGATATAAATTGGACTTCGACCAGAAGGTCTCCGGCAACGCGGGGAAACCAAGGCTTTGATAAAAATTCTCTCCCTCGCGAACGATCCATTCGGGTGTTTTCGTCGAGAGGACACTGTCAATGTTGAGGCCTTCTACGGCAAGCATTGCGCCCCAGTCCTGCGCCCAACGGTTGGGCACCCAATGTGCCGGCAGGTAATCAGGAACTTCGTTAACGCCGTATTTTTTCGCGAGCTCATAGCGTGCATAGGTGTGCAATTCCCGGTAAAGCGGGCGCAGTTCCTGGTTCAATCGCTGCATCATTCCCACCATCTCCTCCGTCGTTAATCCATAATCGGAGACCTGGTAAGAAAAGAAGTCCGCGTAGTCCAGCGCCTGCACGGTTTCATTCCGCAACCTGCGCAGGTTGATCAGTCCGTCTTTTAATTCCTTGCCAACTTCTTTACTGGCCTCCCAGGCTTTCAACCGCCTGGCGAGACTGGTTTCTTCGCGGAGGATCTCGTCAATCTCGTTGGTGGTTACCGGTTTGCCATCGAGCGTGAAAGCGAAACCATAAAGCTTTTCCGTTTGCGCAATGGATGCCTTGATCTTCTCCTTCACCAACGCGGCAACAGTTTGCGGATCACTGCCCGCGTTGTAAAGGATGACTTCGAGCTGTCTTACCTGCAGCGTATCGAGATCGTCTTTTTGCGCCAGAAACTTCCTGGCGGCCTCGATATTTCCGATGCTTCCCGTAAAAGCAGTCAAGGCTTCATCCGCTATTCGGGAATTGTAGGCGTTGAGCGTATCACCATCGCGGATATCGGTGTTTGTTTTCCACGATGCTTCCGAAGAGGCGTAATATAGTTTCGCGTACTGTTCATTGTAGTCATTCAGAAATTTCCGGACTTCAGCGGTATCGTGCTTACAACCTGAAAGGATCAATACCAGGAGAAAAAAGCCAAATCGCTTCATATTGCTTTTTGTTAAACGATGAATGCAGCCGACCCGCGGCGCTTTGGGAGCAAAGGCTGCATGTGTTTTTGAATATAATCTTGGAAGGTAGTAAGAATGAGGGAGATCCGGAGGCGTGGCCAATAAAATAATCATTAAGAACCTTCCACTGAGCGCGGCGATTTAAACGCAAATTTGCCCCCTTCATGCGCAAACTTACAGTGTTTATCAAGCGCGAATATGATAACTTTATCGGCATATAGTATACCTAAAACGCTCAGATGAAACTGTACAAAACCTCCCGGGGTGTTGTGCTTGCGCGCAACAACGATCATTTCCTGTTACAAAATGAAGATTGGGATACCCTGATCAATGATGACAACCTTTATTTGCGGTTATCCAAAATAGCAGACGGAACCAGGGGTCAGACGGGCCTGCTTGACGATGGTATCCTTGCACCCGTCGGAAAACAGGAGATCTGGGCCGCCGGGGTCACGTATTTCCGGAGTAAAGTTGGACGGCAGGAAGAATCAAAGTCCACTGGGGGCGGCGATTTTTATGCGCGGGTATACGAAGCGAAACGGCCGGAGCTATTCTTTAAGAGCCCCGGATACCGCGCCGTGGGACATGGTGATAAAGTGCGTATTCGCAAGGATTCGACATGGGATGTACCCGAGCCGGAGCTCACGCTGGTGATTACAAAATCCGGAAAAATCATAGGCTACACCATCGGGAACGATATGAGTTCGCGAAGCATAGAAGGAGAAAATCCCTTGTACCTTCCACAGGCAAAGTGTTATGACAAAAGCGCAGCCGTGGGACCTTGCATCTTTGTTACGCAAAAACCTTTACCTCCGGAGACCTCCATATACCTGGAGATCCATCGCGGTAAAAAAGTTTTCGAAGGGAAAACGGGTATTGATCAGATCAAGCGCAGCTTTCAGGAACTGGTAAGCTATCTGTTCATGGAAACGGCTTTTCCCCATGGATGTTTATTAATGACCGGCACAGGCATTGTTCCGCCAAATGATTTTACCTTACAAAAGAATGATGAGGTCCGTATTACGATCGATTCGATCGGCACACTCATCAATACAGTTGAATAATCAAAACGGATTCAGACATGACATTAACAGGAAAGAATATTATCGGGGGCAGGCTGATCGGGGATGGGACCATTTTCTTTAACGCCGAGAATCCTGCCAATGGAGAAAAACTGGAACCGCCCTTTCATGAGGCATCAGAAAAAGAGATATGGCACGCGATTGAAAAAGCTGCTGCTGCGTTTCACGAATACCGCCAAATTAGCGGAAGCGAGAAGGCTGATTTTCTGGAAGCTATCGCCGGGGAGATCATGGCGCTGGGCGATGATCTCATCATCCGCTGCATGGAGGAAACGGGCTTGCCGGAAGCGCGCCTGAAGGGGGAGCGGGGGAGAACTGTAAACCAACTAAAACTATTCGCAGGTTACATTCGTGAGGGGTCATGGGTGGATGCACGTATCGACCCGGCAGAGCCGACGCGCACTCCTCCAAAGGCAGATATCCGCAGCATGCAAAAAGCGCTGGGGCCGGTTGGCGTCTTCGGCGCCAGCAATTTTCCGCTCGCATTTTCAGTCGCAGGCGGTGACACCGCGTCCGCCCTTGCAGCCGGCTGCCCCGTCGTGTTCAAGGCGCACCCCGCCCATCCCGGTACATGTGAAATGGTTGGTACAGCCATCGCCAATGCTGCGAAAAAGACAGGAATGCCGGAAGGAACATTTTCCATGGTACATGGAAAGTCGACCGCTGTCGGGCTTGCGATCGTCAGGCATCCTTTGATCAAGGCGATCGGATTTACGGGCTCGTACCGGGGAGGGAAGGCCCTGTTCGATGTTGCGAATAGCCGTACCGTGCCTATTCCCGTATATGCAGAGATGGGAAGCACAAACCCTGTTTTTATACTTCCGGGCGCGATGCGCGAGCGGAAACAAAATATTGCCAAAGAACTCGCCGCATCTGTCACGCTGGGTGTAGGCCAGTTTTGCACCAATCCCGGGCTTGTGTTTTACCAGCCCGATGAGGGAAAGAACTTTGTCGAATCTTTTTCGAAAAGCCTGGAAGAAACCGCACCGGGGGTCATGCTTACATCCTATATCCAGGAAGCGTACAGGACTGGCGTCGAAAAGTTATCCAAAACAAAAGGCGTCCAGACACTCGTGAAGGAAAAACCGGAAAGCAATGGTTGCTACGCTCCGGCATATTTATTCCAGTCTACCGCCGAAGTTTTTCTAAATGATCATTCCATGGAGGAAGAAGTCTTTGGGCCATCTACCCTTGCCGTTGCCGTGGATGATCGTACGCAGCTTCTGCGCGTCGCCAGCCAGTTGGGCGGCCACCTCACAGCCACCATCCATGGAACGGACCAGGACCTGGAGGAATACAGGGAACTGATCTCCATGCTGGAGCAGAAAACAGGGCGAATCATCATAAACGGTTATCCTACGGGTGTGGAGGTTACCCACGCGATGGTACACGGCGGCCCTTTTCCGGCCACTACCGACAGCCGCTCGACTTCCGTAGGAACCGATGCGATCAAGAGATTTGCGCGCCCTGTCTGCTATCAGAATTTTCCGCAGAGCCTTTTGCCGGACGAACTGAAAGACGGAAATCCCCTGCAGATCTGGCGGTTGATTAACGGCCAATGGGAAAAATAGACAGGCCCTCGCAGTTTTGAATCCGTCGTAATTCGTTTCAGAAATGGGTTTTCAGGGCGATGGCGCTGCATGTACACTTCAGGTGACGTCCAACTGAACAATTTGCCCGTCAGGGCGCATAAAAAAAGGGTCGGTGGCAGGTTACAAGCAGGTGAATTCCGGTTTTAATGCATGAGTTTGTTGTGTTCATGTGCCAGGTTGATTTACCGATTATAAACCCTACTATCTGATCGTATGATGCGAATCATTATGGCGTTAACCCTGAGTGCGCTCACGCTTGCCTGCGCCCACAAAGATGCCGGCAAAGGTTACCTTAAACTATCCGGACGAAACAATGCTTCGGAAAATGAAAATGCTTCCGACGGATCGTCGCCTTTCGACTCCACGTTTTATATCGGCTACGTTGACTACTTTCCTGAGACAAAGGAATTTTATACTGCACTTTTTTATCGGGAAGGCCATGAATATCCGGATGAAGAACTCCTCGAATCAAAACTGGACTCCGTCATCAGCTTCGACGAAGATTGGGGCCGTGAACGGCTACCGATGGCGGAAGCGCGAAAGCTGCTGATTTTGTCGGGACTGGATACCCTCACTATTTTTAACCGGAAACATCAGCTTATCGGTAAATCTCCATTGTGCAGGATCGAGTATCTGTGGAATGGTCTTGAAAGCTATTTTATCGCCGTGTATGAATCTGATGGAACGCTCGCGGAACAAACTGAAGAGCTTTATGGGATCAGTTCAGACTATTCAGCCCTGATCGGAACCTCTTTTTTAACTGAAGAAATATCAGACGGCAGTCTGAATGAGTTTCTTGTTAAGAAACTTGGGATCAGCCGCCGGGTAAACTGGGATATGCGTCATTACCGGATCGCTCCACCGGAGTCAACCTATTCGATCATTTCCTCCTATTCAATGGAATCAAATGAAGGGTTCTCTTACCTTACCAACCTGGAAAGCAATAAGGTGCGGATCCTCAATGAGGAAGTGAATAATTTTCATTTCCTCAACATTCTCCCTGTCCCGATCTATGTAAACGGAAAACCCCTGCTGTTGATCTCGGCGGGATATCCTTCGAGTGATGTTATATGGGATTACCTCGCGGGCTTCAATGGTAATGGATATGAAGCCCTCGATTTCAACCGGGTGCATATGCGGCGCGTAAATTCCTTTGACAGCGGATTTTCAGGCGGGGGCATGAATAGTTTATCGATGATAAAAATACAAAGCAAATGATTTGAAAAGGGACACGCGACATCGCATCCTTTTTCAGATCATTTGAAGGCGGAGATAATTTCCTGCAGCGGTACTCCCAATATCTGTGTCGTCAGGCGATCGAGCATCTCCGCTTCTCCCTGAAAATGGAAAGTGGTTTGCGTATGCATAAAACTCTCTCCCGGACTTAGTTCCCTTGCGGGTGAGGAGCTCTCCAGTTCATAGAACGGTCCCATGGGTTTTGCACCGGGAGAAGGAGGGCCATCATTGTATGCATTGACGACGTCCCCCCGGTAGGGTTGCTTCTGGATCTCCCATTTGGAATTCACATAGACATCTCCGGCTTCGCCCTTGCTGTATTTCACGATGGTGAGCGTCTTGCTTGCAGGATCATAGCTTCCCATAACCTCCTTTGCCCGCGCCGGCGTTAAGCCGATCTTGCTGCGATACGCGCCATCACCCCTGAAGAACAAAACGCCCTTGCCAACCTTCAGCCTGTCTGCAGGCACTTTTCCGAAATAATCGTCATTGACTACAGGACCTAATGATTCAGGCGCACCTTCGACAAAAGGCAGCACCATCGTAACGTTGGCGGACGGATTGAACATGCCGAGTAGCCAAATCGACAGGAGCCCGGTGTTTTTACTCCACTGCGCATTACCGGTGTTTTCGACGCGGTTGAGTGTCTGATAGGCAACGGAAGCCAATGAACTGTCAGCGTTGATCCCCAGGAGCTGAAAAGCTTCAGCGGGGGTCAGTACTTTTATTTCACGGTTGATCCTGATGTTGAATGCCGTTCCTGAATAATTCGTCAGCGTTGCGGCTCTTGTGAATACCGCGGTGTGTGATGTTTGCGAGACCGTCTCATAGGGGTCGAGGTCTATGATGCGCGGCGTCCGCCAGTTCTCGAATGTAAAGGCGCTGTCTTTAGGGAAGAAGATAGAAAATTGTCCTCCTTCGGGCCCCAGCCAGAATCTTTCTTCCCCTCCGAACGCATTCATGTGAATGGAGGTATCGCCCGATTCAAACAGGGATCTGTTGATCCATCCGTAACTCAGGTTGTCGGGAGGCCCCGCGGTGCTGGTCATCACCCGGGCCTGCAGGCCGGGCATCACGGCAATTTTTGATTTTCCTGTGGCGTCGGTAAGTTCAATGACATCGGCGTATCTTTTTAGAAAAGCCACATCGTCATCAAAGGGTGAAACAGGTGGAATGCGTTCTTTTCTGCCGTCAGAACTGCATGAGGCCAGTGCTACCATGAACATAGAATATAGTATGAGGGGGGATAGTTTTTTCATTTGAAGGAAGGAGCGATGAGGTGGTTGTTGGTTGTTGGTTGTTGGTTATTAGTTATTAGTTTATTGGTTATTAGTTATTAGTTATTAGTTTGGTTGTTAGTTATTGGCACTCACTCACCACTCACCACTCACC
>JBARAD010000042.1:0-1934 GCA_049791675.1 Chryseosolibacter sp. | reverse complement strand
GCTTCCGAATTTGCTTTTGCCGGGCACCTTCAATAAAATGTCAGTATATCCCATCCACTGCCCGTCTGCGAGCTTTGCCTGAACGATAACGTCAATACCGTCCTTCATCGCCCGCAACGTGGCATCTGTATCTTTTCCCCTCAGATCAATGACAGAAAGTCCCTTCTGCTCACCCAGATACTGTACATACACAGCCTCGTGTTGCTGTCCGCGTTTGATGAGGGCGTCAAGGGATGGGTCGTGGTAAAAGGCTTCATCTATCTCCTTCAATGCGACGAGCCTTTTGAGTTGCGTGAGGTGTTCGCAGCTGAGGTGATTGGAAAGATCCGTTGCAGAGAGCTCGAAGCCGTTGAGGGTGTATTTCATATGGAGGGTCGTGTGATCATTTTAAACGATAAGCCCATCACAAACGCATGGCATTTGGTGATGGGCTTAGGTAAAGATAGTGAATTTTACGGAACGACGCCCCACGCCGGAGCGGGTGATCGCATGGGTGTTATTGTTGAGTCCGTTGTCCGGAAGGGCTTACCCTTCCTGCGCAACGGGCAGAAAAATATTAAACACAGCGCCGCTTTCGCTGCTTCCCGACGCGTTGATGTCCCCGTGATGGTTGAGGGCGATCTTCTTGCACATCGCGAGACCGATACCGGTTCCTTCATATTCCGATTTGCGGTGGAGCCGCTGGAAGATCTTGAAGATCCTGTCGGAGAATTCTTCTTTGATGCCGATGCCGTTGTCGGCGAATCTGATCCGGATGTATTTTCCGCTTGGCGCAAGGGAGGTCTCTTTGAGCTCATCGGCAGTGGGCACGGAAACTGAAATGGAGATGACCGGCGGCACATCCTTTCTTGAAAATTTTAACGCGTTTCCGATGAGGTTTCCAAAAAGCTGCGACATCTGAAGGGGTATGGCCTGGATCGTGGGAAGATCTTCCGAGCGGATCGTTGCGCCCTTCTGTTCCATCAACAGGTCGTAGTCCGATTTTATATGTTCGAGGATGTGATTGAGGTTCACGGGCGCATAGACATCATCCTTTCTTACCAGTTCTGAATAGTCCAGAACATCCCGGATGAGGGCATGCATCCTGGTGGAAGAAGTGTTGATCTTCTGGAAATAGCGTCGTGCGTTCTCGTCCAGTTTGTCTTCCAGGTTGGTCTCGAGCAATTGGGAGAACGTTCTTATTTTTCGAAGCGGCTCCTGCAGATCGTGCGATGCGATATAGGCGAACTGCGCCAATTCTTCATTTGATTTTTTTAGGTCGTCGTTCACGAGGGCCAGCTCTTTGGTCCTTCTGGCGACGACCTCCTCAATCTTCTGCCTTGCCAGTACCTCTTCCGTTACATCCACGGCAATGGCCAGTATACCGTGGATGTCACCCGTGCCATCCCGGTAGGGTTCGTAAACGAAATTGAGATACAGCAATTCTTCCCTGCCTTTCCGTACAAGCCTCACCGGCCGTTCATTGCCCCGGAAGGTTTCACCGGTAGCATATACGTTGTCCAGTATGGCTTCAAGTCCCTGTTCGCGGGCGTCGGGCAGCCCCGCAAATATGGGTTTATGCATGACGTCTGCTGCGGTCTTGCCCCATAGTTCGATGATCAGGTCATTGGCAACTTCCACCACATGGTCCGGCCCCAGCAGGATACACATCGCCACAGGGGACTGCAGGATCATGTTCCGGAAGTTCCGTTCACTCTGCTCAATTTTTTGCTTCGCCAGGTTGAGATCGGTGATCTCTGCGGCGGTATTCATGACGCCGTAAATTTTTCCGGAGGAATCATACAACGGGGTAAAACTGTAATTGAAATAGAATGGCTGCAGCTTGCCGTCGATCATAATGTCCACGCGCTGGTTTCTCGCGTGGAAGGGAACGCCGGTGGTATACACGCCCTCAATCTGGGAGAAGATCTCCTGGTTGATCAGCTCAGGTAAGA
>JBARAD010000041.1:0-1812 GCA_049791675.1 Chryseosolibacter sp. | reverse complement strand
TCCTACACTTAATTCAATTAAGAATCCGGGTTTTCTGATCTTTAAAATAACGTAAACTTTTCATAATACTGTTTCTTTTACATCCCGCCTTCAGATTATTTGTTTTGCCACTACTCCAGATGAACGGATGAACGGTCAGCAGCATTCACGAGTTGTCGACCAAACTATCCCGGCGATTCTGATTGGGGACTAATGCTATAAAGGAATGGGAACAGTGACCTGGGCATGGTTTTGCTGAAAGGAAAAACAGGGAAAGTTGGAATAGTCAGTGTTGCAGAGATAAAATCTTAGCATGAGCAGTCATCCTGTATTCGATGGTTACTGTACAGTATCGTATACAACTCTCTTAATGAGCTGGTGCTCTTCGAAATTTTTCAATTCCTTAGAAAGCATTCTCGGTGTGAGCTTCGGAATCTGTCTTTGGATATCAAAGTTCTTTTCAATTCCCTCTTTAAGAGCCGGAGTTCGGGATTAAACAATTATGCTTCATAATTTTATCTTTGCAGGACTAATTTATTTTATGCGTGAAACGAGGTTATGAAGAAAATAGGTTTTTTATCGTTCGGACATTGGGCTAATCGCCAGGGCTATCAAACGCGTACGGCAAGCGATACATTGCTTCAGTCTATCGATCTGGCAGTTGCCAGCGAAGAAATGGGGTTGGATGGTGCGTATTTCCGGGTGCATCATTTTGCTGCTCAGTTGGCATCGCCATTTCCTTTATTGTCAGCGATAGGCGTGAAGACAAAAAAGATAGAAATTGGAACCGCCGTGATCGATATGCGCTATGAAAACCCGCTCTATATGCTAGAAGATGCCGGAGCTGCTGATCTCATATCTGGAGGCAGGCTGCAGCTGGGGATCAGCAGAGGTTCGCCAGAGCAGGTAATTGATGGATGGCGTTATTTTGGTTATGAGCCCGCTGCTGGAGAAACTGATGCAGACATGGGACGCAGACATGCATTACAATTCCTAGATAAGTTAAAAGGTGTTGGATTCGCCAAGCCTAATCCAAATCCGATGTTTCCGAACCCTCCGGGTTTGTTAAGATTAGAGCCCCATTCTGAAGGATTGCGCGACCGGATCTGGTGGGGCGCAGCGTCCAATGCCACAGCAGTGTGGGCAGCGGAAAACGGAATGCATCTGCAAAGTTCTACCTTGAAGTTTGATGAAAGTGGCAAACCTTTCCATGTGCAGCAGGCGGAGCAGATTAGAGCGTACAAAGAAGCATGGAAGAGGGCAGGCCAAAAGCGTGAGCCACGCGTTTCAGTAAGTCGCTCCATCTTTGCATTGGTAAACGATCAGGACCGGTATCTCTTTGGGCAGGAGAGGAATCGCACAGATCAAATCGGTTACATCGAGGCTGACAAACGTGCTATTTTCGGAAGAAGCTATGCTGCCGAACCGGACCAGTTAATTAAAGAATTGGCCGCGGACGAAGCGATAAGGGAAGCAGATACAGTACTTTTGACAATACCCAATACGTTAGGTGTTGATTATAATATTCACGTATTGTCTTCTATTTTAAAGGATGTCGCGCCCGGATTAGGATGGCGGTAATTTTTATTCAACGCGCTAACCTTCCATGCATGGTTGATCGCCGGTTTTGCCTCAGCGACAAAATGCCGCTTGCCCATTTTGTTCCCTTTTTTCCGACCATTTGACGGCGAGCCTTTTTGTAACTTTACCGTCGATCATTGATGCGACGCAAGATACAACGACCACAACCGTTCAACCGCTACTGGACTATTTCAATCATCTAATCCCGTTGAACAAGGAGGAGAAAGAGCTTGTCAGGGCAAAGTTCCATCC
>JBARAD010000040.1:0-1562 GCA_049791675.1 Chryseosolibacter sp. | reverse complement strand
CTTTTTATCTTTATTATATATCGTCGGGAGATCCGGTCTGCACATCCCGGTTTTTTTCATTTAGATTTTAACAAAAGCCCTTTTATCATGACAGACAATAATCAGGTTTTACTGAAAGCGGGGAAGGGTGACTTCCTCTGGGTACTCGGTGACTTGTATACCTTCAAGGTTACAGGTAAAGAAACGAATGGTGCTTCGTTACAGTGACTCCCGCAGGGCTGGAGGAATTCTTTTATGCTGTGGGCAGTCCTGCGCGCGATGCAGATACACCACCCGAGTTTGATCCTGCAGTCATTGAGAAAGTATTGCAATTAGCGAAAGCGTATCATATGGAAGTCAGGCTGCCGGCAAGGTTTAGACCCGGTGAGTGGTTAACGGAATCAAAAATGCGATGAAGTCCTTTACTGTTTTGGTTGCGTTCACCACGCTGTTGTGCACAGGCGCCTTCATCAGTTCATGCAGTGACAGCAATGATCCCGACGTCAAGGTCGTGGCGTGTTTCACTTTTCCGGCGGATGTTAAAACCGGCATGACTGTTAAGTTAGACGGCGCGTGTTCGGAGAATGCCCAGTCTTTTATGTGGGATTTTGGCGATGGGTCCACGTCCACCGAAGCAGCGCCACTCCATATCTTCATTTCAAAGGGAACGTATCAGGTGACGCTGACGGTGAGCGGAATCGATAGTAAAACGGATACGGAGACAAAGGAAGTAGTCGTCAGCGACCTTCCGGTGGTCACGCACATCCTGGGTACTACGCAGGATGAGGTATGGTACGAAGACGCGGTCCATATTGTTTATGGTGAGTTCGATATCGAAAATGCGACGGTCACGATCATGCCGGGCGCGATTGTCAAGTTCGATTCGTGGACCAGCAGCCTTCGCGTTGCAAAAAATGCAACTTTGAATGCCGTGGGCACGGCGGAAAAGCCCGTCCTGTTCACCGCTAATGCCAATACGCCGGCCAAAGGACATTGGGAAGGATTTCGATTCGAAGATGGCGCTTCCAACAACAGTATTCTCAAATATTGCCAGTTCGAATACGGCGGAAACGATGCGGATGCAGGCATGTTGTATATCTCCGGGTGTGAGGTTACGGTCGAGAATTCAGAGTTCACCAGGTCTTCAAGCTATGCTATTCATGTCGACAATGATGGGAGATTTAAATCCTTTAATAACAATGTTATCAGTGATTGTGACAAAGAAGTCATGTTCATGGAACCTGATAACGTTCATACGATTGGTTTGGAAAATATTTTCAACACGGACAAGGGAATCTTAATTGGAAACAGCCCGCTGACGGAACGCGATGTAGCATGGAAGAGACAAACCTGTCCGTATGTTACCGATGGTTTTGAGATCGGCAGCGCTGCAGGCAGTACCTTAACCCTTACTCCAGGTATGACTATTCGATTGAATGATGCACCCATCGTCATCGGCGGTGCTTCCGGCACCGGGAAGTTGCTGGCAGAGGGGTCGGTCAACGAACCGATACGGTTTGTCTCCGAGACTGCAGGCAGTGCGGGACCGCGAATTCAATTTCTGGGCGGAACGCTTCCGGGAA
>JBARAD010000039.1:0-27786 GCA_049791675.1 Chryseosolibacter sp. | reverse complement strand
TTACTGTTTACTGTTCACTGACTACTGAGCGGGTTGGGCAAAACCATTTTTCCTGACCAGTGAGATCGTATCACCGTTGCAATCAATTCCTTTATCGAATTCAATAATGGTGTAGCCCGTGCATTGTGCCCGGGCAGGGGCATCCAGCAAACCCGGAATGCGGCGGAAGTCGGCCGCGACCATAATCATAACAACGCCGAGTAATACTGCGGCCAGTAACAACATTTTTTTCATTCTCTTGTTTTGCGTTGAACATTTGCGATGTGAACAGAAGGATCACGAAACGCATTTTTTTTAGGGGAACTGATATCAGGACCTGGCCTGGTTCCTCCTCTTATATGGTGATGCAAAATTAACTGCCGGTCCAAAAAATTTCCCATGAGTCAACATTTTTTGACGACGATTGTAGAAAATAACGTTTGCGGGAAAATTCCAAAAAAGGGATTTACGCGTCGTTATACAACTGAATGGCTGTTGGCAACGTTTGCAGAAAATTGGTTTACCTGGGGAAATTTTAACGGATTCGGGCAACATTTTCTCCCGGTTGAGCCCCTGAAATCATCTCTTTCGCGATTCCGGTAAGAAAGACAGGAGCATTCACCGGCCTGAAATCCCCGCAATTAAACTGCGCGATCAGGGTAAAAGCGTAACCGCACCATCCATGGTATCATTTTTTACACAGGTGTGCCGGGTGATTCCAGACGTGAAGGGATGAATTTTCGGCGAAGGGATCATGTCATGGCCGTGTCGTTACCTAATACTTAATTAAAAATGATCCTTCGAAATGTTGTTCCCCTGCACGGCACATGCTGTGTTGCAGTCTCCCTTCTCCTGATCTTTTTTGCGGGCGCATGCACGGACGAGCCGGATACGCTAGCGGTCGTCGAAGAGGAATCGTTAACGGTCAGTACACTGGCTGGCAGCGATAGTGCCGGCTTGGTCGATGGGATCGGTTCCATCGCCAGATTCAATTACCCCTGCGGCATGGTGACGGATCCCGCAGGTAATCTTTATGTCGCGGATCACTCCAACCACGTTATCCGGAAGATCACTCCGGAGGGTATCGTCAGCACGTATGCAGGCACGGGCACCGCGGGCCTGGATGATGGTCATCGTTCGGAAGCCACGTTCAATAACCCGTATGGCCTCGCCATGGACAGCGATGGAAACCTGTATGTCGGGGATGTTGCCAACCATGCCATCCGCAAGATCTCAACCGATGGCACGGTTCAAACCCTGGCGGGCGGACGCAAAGGGTTTTCCGACCGGGAAGGCGACCTTGCCATGTTTAATCATCCCTACGGCATAGCGGTGGACGCTCAGAAAAATGTATATGTGGCTGACTCCTATAATAACAGGATCAGGAAGATTACGCCCGCGGGATCGGCCAGTACCGTGGCGGGTAACGGTAACGATGGGTTTGTAGATGGCGCGGGCGAAACCGCGGAGTTTTATGTCCCTATCGGGATCGTCATCGACGCGCAGGGTAACCTTTACGTTGGCGACGAAGGCAACAGCAGCATCCGGAAAATCACCCCCGATGGCGCTGTTACTACATTGGCCGGTAATGGACAATTCAGTTTCGCCGATGGGGTAGGCCGCGATGCAATCTTCAACGCGCCAGGGGCGCTCGCCATCGATGCGGAAGGCAACCTTTTTGTGGCGGACTACCTCAATAACTGTATCCGGAAAGTTTCGCCTTCAGGCGCCGTTCGAAAGATTGCCGGCAGCCTCGAAAAAGGTTTTGCCGATGGCGACCCGGCAGAAGCGAAATTCTATTATCCCTTCGGGATCGCCGTCGACACCAATGGTACCATATACGTTGGCGACCAGTATAATCACCGAATAAGGATGATCAACTGATCTTTACCATGATTCGTGGGATTGAAGGATTGCCGTGATTGGATTGCCATGCTTGGATTTGCCATGATTGGATTGCCATGATTCAAAAAGTATTGCTGAACTGCTATAGCACTGCGCACGCTCAAAATATCGCAACCTATCGGGACTTTCCAGGTATGGGTATCACTGAATCAATTGTCAACTGACCTAAGCCACGCATGGGCCATCAGTTGGCTTCCGGCAATGGAAGGGTGAACCCCATCGTGCGTCCAGTAAACGCCGGGAGCTGTTTTGGAGGCTTTATCAAAAATGCTTTGATAGGGAATGAAGGTCGCCTTGAACGCTCCCGCGATCTCCCGCGCCGCATGCCGGTATTCATCGAATCGCGGAAACCATGAGGCATCGACGGCTTTCACATCCGGCACGGCGAACGGCTCGCCGATCACAAGCCTGACATCGGGAAGTTTTTCCGTGGTCCGTCTCAGCAGGGCCTTGAAATCATTGCGATACGTTTCGATGGTACCATCGTATTTGCCGTTCAGCATATGCCAGAAATCATTTACACCGATGAGGATGCCGAGTACGGAGGGGTTAAGATCCACGCAGTCGGCGTCCCAGCGTTCCGCCAGCTGATAGACCTTGTTGCCGCTGATGCCGCGGTTATAGATCTGCAGATTTTTATCAGGATGATCATACAGGAGCTTTGAACCCGCGAGGTAAGCATAACCGCTGCCCAGTGCCCGTGTGTTATTCGGACCGTTCTCTTCCCGGTTCCTGCCTGCATCGGTGATGGAGTCCCCCTGGAACAAGATCACGTCGTTCTTCTTCAGCGCAATTTTTTTTGCGGGCGCATTCCCAGCATAGGCCGATGATATGATTTGCGAGAAAGACATCGCGAGCGCTCCTCCCAGGCCTGCTTTCTTAATAAATTCTCTTCGCCCTTTTCCGTGATCGTTGATCATATACTTTTATTTTTTGATGTTAACCTTTTTAAAATTTTAGCGGAAAAATATCGCTTCCTGATTTCTCCCGGCCCTGTCTGCACGCCCTTCATCGCTTTGCAAAACTGCTCAAAAATCGCTATATTATGAATATGTCCTCCACCCAATTAAAAGCTGTCAGGAAGGGCCTTGTTTCGTTACACGCGCAGAAATACACGTTTCCTGTAAAGGAAATACAAGAAAGCCCATTTGACCAGGATTAAACATATTGCCATGACGACGGCATTGAACGGATCACCCGTCAGTTGTCCAAGCCATCCGAACAACGCTTTGGTGGTATAGCTCCAGTTGATAAACCTTCCGGACATATAGATCAGGATTGAGTTCATCCCAATCACACTGAAGAAAAAGGCCCACTTCCTGTAACCCAGCACATCGATGACATAATAAAAGACAGACAGCAGGATCAGGCTGAGTCCGCCAGCGTGCAGCATGAACGAACTTGTCCATAGATTTTTGTTGATCGGAAAGACCAGACCCCACAACTGGCCCAGTGCGAGCGCGATGAATCCGCCGGCGAGCAGGTATAACGCCTTTCGCTGCATACTCAGCGAACTGTTCTTCAGCAGACTTCCGGCAAAGATGCCGAGCAAACCGGTGCTGATCGCCGGAATGGTAGACACAAGTCCCTCAGGGTCGTGGATTCCGAGGTACAGTTTACCAGGAATGATGTTGCGGTCAATGTAGGATGCAAAATTTCCTTCCATCGTTAAATCGCCCATGGGGAAACCGGGCGCAGCATTGAATAACAATAACAACCAGTAGCCTGTCAGCAAACCGGCAAACCAGATGACCTGTCCCCGGAAGCCGGTGTACAGATAGATTATATTCGCGAACATATAGGCGAGTCCGATCCTTCCCAGCACGCTGGGTAACCTCATCTCTTCAAGGGGCTTGATCTCCAGTCCGTTGTTGAGGATGATGCCGAACAGGACGAGCACGAGGCCTCTTCGGATCACGCGCAACAGTAGTTGCTGTTTGCTTTTACCCCTCTCCAGCTCCTTGCCGATGGAGTATGGGGTAGCCACACCCGCCATGAACAGGAAGAGTGGAAAGATGAGGTCATAGATCCTGAAGCCATGCCATTCAGGATGGGTGAACTGAAACGATATGGATTCGATCACGGGCGAGCCCGTGGCGGTCGCAAGGCGGTGGAAGATCGCTTCCGCGCCCATGATCCAGAACATATCGAAGCCCCGGAGGGCATCCAGTGAAAACAACCTTTGTGTGGGGATTTCTTCAGCCATAACAGATTGCCTTTCGGCAGATAAAAATTACCGGCAGACTATTCCTGTTTGAGTTTCTCGACCATCCAGTTGTTGAATCTGTCGCGTTGTTCAGGATAAGTCCAGTGTCCTGTTTCCAGGGCGAGGAATAATTCTTTCGGGGCCTTGATAACATTATAGGCAGCATACATGGAGGTCGGAGGGCAGGTCTCATCATTGAATCCCCAGGAATAAAATCCGGGTATTGTCAAAAGGCGCGCAAAATTGACGACGTCATAGTATTTAACAGTCTCCAGTTTTTCTTTCTGATTGTTGTAGGGAAGGTTGTTTTTATCAAACATGTGCGGCCAGCCACCCGCTCTCCCTTTCAGATAACCGGTCACGTCACTGATGGCGGGGTAGTATGCCGCCAGGTATTTTACTCTCGGATCCAGTGCCGCAGTGATAATAGAGAGTGCGCCGCCCTGGCTTCCGCCGGCGACACCGAGGTTCGTCCCATCAAATTGCGGAAGGCTTGCGAGAAAATCATTCGCCCTGACACAGCCGAGGTAGACACGTTTGTAGTAGTAACGGTCGCGGTTTTCCATGTTGTAAAAGGGATAGCCGCTGAGGGCTGAACTTCCCAGGTCGCCGTACACTTCGGGATCCATGTTGACGGGAACGCCGTGAATGCCGATCTCCAGCGTGATGATGCCCTGCTCGGCAGTAGCCACGTCGCCACCGTAGGGCCTGACGCCCGCGCCAGGCACCTTCAGGAGTGCGGGATATTTTCCTTCTTCCCTGGGCATGCACAGAATTCCATAGATCCGCGACCGGTTTCTGAAATTCTGGAGGCTGACATGGTACACGTTCACTTTTTCGGTGCAGCGCTCGGGGAGCAGCGTCATCTTCGCGTCCATGGGTATTTTCGAGTTTTCCGCCTTGGCCGCATCCCAGAAGGCAGCAAAGTCTGCCGGGTTTTCAACGGTCGGGCTAATGCTTAGGGGATCGAATCCTGCCGTGGCCAGGCCGCGGTATTCAACGCCGTCCACTTCAACGACGGCGATGCACCGTAGAAATCCCCCGGACTTCATCGTGCCGCCATCGACCGTGGTTGTTCCCTTTGCCAGTACTTCGGATTCTTTTTTCACAGGCTCCATTTTTTCAGGGCCGATCTCATAGCGGATTTTCGCATCCTTCACAGGGTTTCCGTTCTGCAGCACGGAAATGGTGAACTTCACTTTTTCACCCGGCTTATAGGTCCAGTTGTCGTGGTCGGGGGCAACAATCACTTTGACATATCTTTCCGTCGGCTGCGCCTGCACCGTCACCGAAAGGATCACGGCATACATAAACCATGACAATGCGAAAAATCTTTTCATATAGCTTGAAATTAATTTGGCGTAAAATGTACAGAACTATTTTGGAAGAACAAAGGGCTTTGCCCGCCGGAACACATTAACACATTAGCACATTAGCACATTAACACATTTGCATATTAACACATTTGCACTCCCATCCCTGTTTCCTCATTCCACTTTATTCAGTAAGTTTAGAGAACCAATTAACCTTACCATCAACCACCTATGAGATCACAATCTGAATCGGGAACCAACCGCAGGGATGCGCTGAAGATCATTGGCGCAGGTTCTGCCGGGCTGTTTGGAATGTTTGGAAGCAACCGCGCGGAGGCCGGGCAATATGAAGCGCCTTCTTATGCGAAGGGTCTGCCTCCTGTCAAAATAAAAAACATCAAAGCCATTGCCACCGCGCCGCAGGGGTCAAATCTGATCGTCGTCAAGGTGGAGACTACCGAGCCCGGGCTCTATGGTCTGGGTTGCGCCACATTCACACAACGCGCCTTTGCCGTGGTTACTGCAGTCGAGAAATACCTCAATGAGCTACTGGCAGGCAAGGATGTGGACATGATCGAAGATACCTGGAACGCCGTGTATGTCAGCTCGTACTGGAGGAATGGCCCCGTGCTGAACAATGCGCTGAGTGGTTTGGATCAGGCGTTGTGGGACATCAAAGGCAAGCGCGCCAACATGCCGGTCTATCAGTTGCTGGGTGGCAAGTCGCGCTTTGCGGTGCCGTGTTACACGCACGCCAGCGGAAAGACACCCGAAGCTGTCGCCGACCATGTACAGGAGATCATGGGCAAAGGCTTCAAATATATCCGGATACAGCAGGGCGGCTATGGTGCGGTCGGTGCCGACGGAAGCGCGCCTGCTACACCTGATTTCAAAGCGCAGGGATTTGGCGGAGAAACAGACAACTACATGAACGAGGGAATGTATCTGAAATCTGTTCCCAAGATGTTCGAGATGGTGCGGAAACGCTGCGGCGAGGAGATTGAACTGCTCCACGACATTCACGAGCGTGTTCAGCCGATGGATGCCATCAACATGATCAAAAAACTTGAAGACTACAACCCGTTCTTTATTGAAGATCCGTTCTCTCCCGAAAACATGGAGTGGTTCAGGCAGCTGCGCGCGAGCACGTCGGTACCCATAGCCATGGGAGAACTGTTCAACAACATCAATGAGTTCAAGATGCCCATGGTCAATCAGTGGTTTGATTTTATACGCGTGCATGTTTCACAAATAGGCGGGATCACGCCGGCGATGAAGATCGCGCGGCTCGGCGAGTGGTTCAACATTAGGACCGCCTGGCACGGACCCGGTGATGTATCGCCTGTTGGCCACGCGGCGAATGCGCACATGGACCTGACCGTATGGAATTTCGGTATCCAGGAAGCCGTCAACTTTTCAGAGCAAATGCAGGAAGTATTCTCCGGCTGTCCGACCATGAAGGATGGATACATGTCAGTAAATGAGGTGCCGGGACTTGGCGTGGACATCAACGAAAAAGCAGCCGCGAAGTATCCGATCTTCACGAAGTCCAACTGGCAGGTGCGAAAACGCGATGGCACGCTGATCAGACCGTGAGGGTTGCCGGTTTCCGGGTGCCAGTTACCCGGGAGGGCCGGTGTTACATGCTGTGGACCGGTCCGTGGTCCGTGGTCCGTCGTCCGTGGACCCTCGTCGCAATTTGTTTCTAGATCGTAGAACTAATATTCAAATTTCCCGTATATTAGCTCTACAATCCAGAAACAAATGAAAGAAACCCAACTAGGTGAATTCGAGGAAGTCATTCTGCTATTGGCTGGCATCCTGGGAAAAGAAGCCTATGCCTTCAACATCGCCGAAGAGTTCGAATCGCAGACCGGCCGGTCGGTCTCCATTGGCGCCGTGCATTCCGCCCTCACCCGTCTTGAGGACAAAGGCTTTCTAAAATCGGAAATGGGAGGTTCGACTGCGGAAAGAGGAGGGAGGCGCAAGCGTATTTACACGATCACGGCCTACGGAAGACGCGCCCTCGAAGCAGCCCGCGACTTCCGCATGTCCCTATGGAAACAGTATCCCGCTTTTATGAACAAACTAGGATTTTACGGAGCTTAACGGAAGTCAAGATCAATCAAAATTCAAAATTCAAAATTCAAGATTTAAGATTTAAGATTTAAGATTCAAGATTTAAGATTCAAGATTTAAGATTTAAGATTTAAGATTCAAGATTTAAGATCGAGATCCGTCATTGGGTCTGATTTCCCAATTCCTAATGCCTGTTCTACAAATGACTAATGACTGATTTACTGATTACTGATTTACTGATCACTGATTACTGATTACTGATTTTACTGATTCGATGACTATACCACGTCAAAAGAAGAATATAAACCCACCCCGCGCTGCGCAGAGACTGCTGCTGTGGTTTTTGCGTCGTGACCTGGCAGAGGAGGTGCAGGGTGATCTCGATGAAAAATTTCAACGCAACCTGAAAAAACGGTCTGCTGTCGGGGCAAAGCTGAATTACTGGTACCAGGTGTTTCATTATATGCGCCCTTTTGCCATCAGGAAGGGCAGTTCAATTTCCTTAAACCAATACGATATGTTGCAGAGTTACTTCAAGATCGGCGTGCGGAATCTGCTGAAGAGCAAGATTTTTTCTTTTATCAATGTAACGGGGATGGCCATCAGCATGGCGATATTCTTCATCATCGTGCTTTATGTTCATGATGAACTGAAATTCGACAAGCATATTGAGGATTCTCATCTGAAGTTCAGGGTGTTCAATGAACATTTCAGTGACGATGGAAGCAGGAAGAAAGGAGCCATGGTTCCACCGATGATTGCGCCGACCCTGGCGCGCGAGTATCCGCAGGTTGAATACTATGCGAGGTACCTGAACTTTAACGCGGCGCCTTTATTTGAGGCAGGAGATAAAAAGTTTACAGAAGACAAAGGAGGCGCGGCGGATCCCGGGATCTTTAATATGTTCAGTCTGGAACTGCTCGAGGGTGATCGCAATAGTGCCCTCAGGGAGCCCAACACGGTTGCCATCAATGAAACGCTTAAGAAGAAGTATTTCGGAGAGAAGCCCGCGCTTGGCGAGGTGATCGAGATATTCGATCAGAATTTCAAGGTTGTGGCCGTGTTCAAAGATTTCCCCGCTCACGCGCATTTCCAGCGCAATTTTTTTCTTGCCATCCCTGGAATTGTTTCAGAAGAGCGCATGCAAAACTGGGGATGGAATCAGTTTCACACGTACATCAAGCTGAAGGCCGGAGCGGACGCGCGCGATCTCGAATCGCGTTTAGAAGACTTTGCTGAACGAAATGCATGGCCGGTCACAAAGTCCGACGGCGGATATTATATCCCCCACCTGATGCCGGTGGAGAAAATTCATTTGCATGCCTACGACCAGCTTTGGGATATCGCGGTGCGCGGAAATGCACAAACGATCTACATCTTAACTGTTGTTGCCGCTTTCATATTGATCATCGCTGTTCTCAATTTTGTCAACCTGTCGACTGCCCGCGCGGTAAACAGGGTGAAAGAAGTCGGGGTCCGTAAGGTGATGGGCGCGTTCAGATTACAACTGGTCTACCAGTTTATAAGCGAGTCGGTGCTGATCGCGCTCGTTGCATTGTTCATGGCAGGGGTGATCACCACCATCGCATTGCCTTATTTGAATGTGTTCACGGAAAAGAACATCCCGGTCAATATACTGCTGGATCCCGGATGGATGTCCATGCTTTTGATATTTGGACTCGGCACGGGGATCCTGGCTGGCGTATATCCTGCGCTGTTCATCTCGTCGTATATGCCGGCCCATATTCTTTCAGCGAAAGGCGGCGGAAAGTCCGGTAAAACGGTCTTGCGTCAGGGCCTTGTGGTGTTTCAATTCATGCTTTCATTTTTTCTCATTATCGCATCCTTTGTTGTGTCGGAGCAACATACCTTTATGCGCACCACGGACATGGGATTTGAAAAAGAAAATCTTGTTGTCCTTCCGCTCCGGGGTAATATGGGAGACAACCTCCAAGCGACAAAGCAATCCTTTGCGAATCACCCGAATATTCTCAGCGCCAGTTTGGGTTATGGACTGCCGGGCCAGGCCTATGCAGGCGACGGCATCATTGACAAGGCCACACAGAAGAACTGGCACATCAATTTACTTACCGTCGATCATGATTACGTTGAAACGCTGGGCATGGAGATTATTGCAGGGCGTGGCTTCTCTGAAGAAGTTCTGACTGACGAAACCAGCGCTTTTATTTTGAGTGAGGCGGCGGCGAAAATGTTGGGTCATGCTGACCCTTCCGATGCTATCGGGCATGAACTCGCCTGGAATCGCTGGGATGCACCGGACTCGCTCAAGGAGGGGAGGGTGATCGGCGTCGTGAGAGATATCCAGTTGAACAGTATGCGTGAAGGTATGGCGCCTGTCGCGCTCCAGATATATCCTTTTGCCTATTCAACGCTTACGCTGCGGATCAAGTCAGGAGACATTCCTGCAACCATTGCGCACCTGGGCGAAAGATGGAAATCGTTTAACACGGAATGGCCTTTCGAGTATAAATTTCTCGACGAAAATTTTGATACCATGTATAAGTCGGAAGAGAAGCTGGCGGCCTTGTTCAGGATCTTCACCGGCTTTACGATTCTCGTAGCATGTCTTGGACTGTTTGGACTGGTCGTCTACAGCACTTCCCAGCGATACCGCGAGATCAGTATCCGCAAAGTACTGGGCGCGGGCGAAACAGGGCTGCTGATGCTGCTGGCCCGCAATTATATATGGCTGATCGCGATCGCCTTTGTGATCGCCATACCGCTGAGCTACTACGCAGCGTGGCAATGGCTGCAGACGTTTGCTTTCCGTATCGCAGTCACGCCTGTGCTCTTCATCAAGGCGGGTTTGCTCATCGCGGTCATCGCGCTGGTCACGGTTGGGGTACAGGCGTACAAGGCCACACTTACGAATCCGGTGGATGCGTTGAAGGAGCAGGGATGATCGTGAATCGTGACCGTGAATCGTCAATCGTCAGTCGTGAGTGAGGGCGTGCAATTTGAACGTTACGCTTTTCATAGCACGGCTTTTCGTGAGTGGTGAGTGGTCAGTGGTGAGTGAGGGCGTGCTGGATGAGCGTTGCGCTTTTCATAGCACGGCCTTTCGTGAGTTGTGAGTGGTCAGTAGTGAGTGAGGGCGTGCTGGATGAACGTTACGCTTTTCATAGCACGGCTTTTCGTGAGTGGTCAGCAGTGAGTGACGGCGTGCGAGATTGTGAGTTTTTGCATTTCATAGCGTGGGCTGCATTCGTGAATCCTGCTCTTTCGGTTTACCCGAAAGTTAAATCAAAGCCACCATCGCTTTAGCGATGGAAGAAAGGGATTTAGGGTGAGGTGAAGACGCAGACGCCATCCCACGCACTCACCCTTTCACGATTCACGATTCACGATCGACGATTGACGCGCTATGAAAAGCAAACCGCAGTTGACGCACGCCCGCACTCACCACTCACCACTCACCACTCACCACTGACCACTCACCACTCACCACTCACCTCGCTCGTTATCCAAACAGGAACTCGATGTCATCCCGCGTGAGGTTCTTCACGAAACCTGACTCCTCCTGTATGAGATCGTCGGCGAGCATTTGTTTCTTTTCCTGAAGCTTGAGGATCTTCTCTTCCACGGTGTCTTTGCAGATCATCTTGTAAGCAAAGACCTTCCGCTTCTGGCCGATGCGGTGGGCGCGGTCAATGGCCTGTTGTTCGGCGGCAGGATTCCACCATGGATCCACGAGGTAGACGTAATCCGCGACGGTAAGGTTGAGTCCGACACCCCCGGCCTTCAGGGATATTAAAAATGCCTTGATGCCTTCATCTTCCTGAAACTGCGTCACCTGCTCCTTGCGTTGGTTGAGGGAAGTCTTGCCATCGAGGTAGCAGTAAGTGATGCCCGCCTTTTCAAACTCTTCCTTGATCAGTTGGAGCATCTGCGTGAATTGCGAAAACACCAGCAATTTGTGGTTACCCGCGTTTTCCTGTACTTCGCGGATCAGCTCTTCAATTTTCACGGAGGTGTGAACAGCTTCGTCTCTTTTGTCCACCAGCGCGGGGTGATCGCATATCTGCCGCAGCCGCAGCAATCCTTCCAGCACGTCCATGCCGGACCGGGCAATACCTTCTTCGTCGATCTTCTTCAGCAAGCGGTTCCGGTAGCCGTCACGGTAGTGGTTGTAGAGCTTGCGCTGTTCGGCGTCCATGGTACACCATAAAACAGAAACGGTTTTGTCGGGCAGGTCCTTTGCCACCTGTTCTTTTGTTCGCCGTAATGTGAAGGGATAGATCAGCTTCTTCAGCTCGCGCGTTTTTTCCTGGCTTCCAAGCTTGTCGATGGGTACGGCAAACTCGCGGTTGAAGTATTCACGGTTTCCGAGCAGTCCCGGATTCAAAAAATTAAACTGTGCATAAAGGTCGGATGTATTGTTCTGAACAGGCGTACCGCTGAGGATCACCCGGTTCACTGCGCGCAATTCACGGATGGCCCGGGTCACACGCGCATCCGGATTTTTGATCGCCTGGCTCTCGTCCAGGATGACGTATTGCCACAGAAAGCCGGTGAGCTGTTCCAGGTCATTGCGCACCACCCCGTACGTTGTGAGGACGACATCGAAGTCAGTGAAATGCGTTTGATTCAGTTCCCGGTTGGAACCATAGTGGATATGAAATCTGAGGGAAGGGCAAAACTTCTGTAACTCATTTTCCCAGTTGAAGATCAGCGAGGTGGGGCAGACTACCAGCTGCGTGCTGCCCGGATATTTTTCCTTCACATACTGGAGGAAGGAAATGGTCTGCAGTGTCTTTCCCAATCCCATGTCATCGGCAAGGCAGCCCCCCCATCCGAGTTCGTCGAGGCTCTGCAGCCAGTGAAAACCCGAAAGCTGATAGGGACGAAGTGAAGCCTTGATCTCGGATGAAAGTTCTGCTTTCTGCAGGCTATCGTATTCCAGTATCTTGCGCCGGCGTTCCTCGATCTCGGCGCGGATGGATTTCCCTTCGATCTTGTCCAGGAGATCTTCGAGCAGCGTGAAATGCATTTTGTTCAGGCGCAGGGTTCCGTTCTCTTCGGTGGCGGTGCGCAGGAGCAGACTGTATTGGCTGATCCACACTTCGGGTATGTGTCCCAAAGTTCCGTCTTCCAGCATGATCGTATCCTGGTGGTTGAGGATCGCGTGCCGGATCTCCTTCAGGGAAGCCTCCTGGTCTCCCCAGCGGATCGTCACCTGCAACTCGAACCATTCGGCAGCGGCGCCGGCCTTCATGGTGATCTTCGGGTCGTGTGTGCTGTACTTGAATTTCTTCAGGTTTTCGAAACCGTGGATGCTCAATCCTTCCTCCTGTACCTTGCGCAGCATGCCGATGAACCACCCGCGTTTCATCACATCATCGAATGGAAGATAATAGTACTGGTTGTTTCTTTGTGCGGAGAAGGAGGGATGCAGCGTACGAAGGTAATCGTACAACTTCTTCTCTTCTTCTTTGTTCCTGCCAATGATCCGGATGCCGGATTTGACTTCTTCGACGTGGTGCGTTTCATCACTGTAGTCGATCTCCGTTCCCTCGTAGGCAAACTCGGGACGGATCATCAGGTTGCTCTCGTTCAGTTCGCTCAACCTTACCCGCGGTTGTATTGCGGGATTGGATAATTCTATTTTCAGTTTCGGACTGATCGTCACCGCATACTTTTTCAACCAGGGCACGAGGTATTTTTTTGTGATCTCCGTTTTTACCGATGCGGGAAAACTCAGCGGTCCGTTTTTGAAAAGATCAAGGATCGCCAGAGATTCGCCGTCTGGCGGCAGATAAAGTGTCCCTTCATGCTCCAGCAGGAAACCTCCCCAGACGTTGAGGGGTGCCTCCTTGCCGTCGAGAAGTAACTTCAGGTTGAGGATGATCAGGTCGCCTTTATGGTCCGCGCTGAAACGGAATTCCGGAGCACTGGCACTGAGTCGAATCTGCTTCTGCTGCGTGTTGCTGAAGCGTCCCATCTTCAGGTAAAATAAATGTGGCCACGTAATGAGTTTCGGCCACAGTTTATGCAGGATCTCAAGGTAGTGCCTGCGCAGGTTCACAAGTTCCCTCGCGGAAACATGCGCCCATGATCCGGAATGATTCCGGATGAAGCGGTTTCCAGTTCGGGTCATCCACTTGAGGAGCTGGTTGTCAGAAAGCTCCAGCAGATCCTCATAAAAAGAATCATCGAGGGATTGCAGGAACGCGAGCCCCTTTTCCACCTGGAGGGAAATTCGTTTGTATTCAGTGGTACCGTTGACCTGATAGATCAGTACAGGTTCGAGGTCAAAACGTGTTGATTTGGAAGAAACGAAGTTAAATAGAAACCCGATTTCATGTTTCAGTTCATAACTCACGGGCAAAACCGGCCGCACCGCCTTCACATACACTTTTTTCTCTTCTTCAAACAGCATTCGGAATTATTCTTTTGGTGGAACGACAGAATATACCATTTCGGCCAAATGGGGCTGGACGGGGCGGGTAGCATCGTGGTTGTGTGAAATGCCGGGCCCCCGGATTCATGTCACCTGCAAATATATCATGGCGGAGGGGCGGTGAATGCTTTATTACTTCTTTTTTATCTGCATCCGTTTCAAATATCTGATCATGAACGTATTGTTATTTCCCTTGAATTATTTAATTTGATGAACATCGTTATCATTTTCATTTTAAATAGATTATGAAAAAAGCTATTGGGATCGTTCTTTCGCTGGTATTGTCCGTAGTCTTTGGTTGTCAGCAACCTACGGCAACAAAAAGCGTATCGTCATCACCGGCATCGGCTGCATTTAAGGTCATTGGATACCTTCCAGGCAGAAGTGTGGACACTGCTTCCATTCAGTTTGACAAGCTTACCCACATTAATTTTTCCTTTGCCATTCCTGCGAAGAATGGCGGTGGCCTGGATGCGTTGCGGAACTGGGACAAGCTGACTGCGCTTGTAAAGAAAGCCCATGCCAGCAACGTGAAAGTTTTTATTTCCGTGGGCGGATGGAGCATCGGCGATGCGCCGGGGGATGACAGTCGTTTCCACCGTTTGGCCGCCAATGCCGAAGAGAGAAACCTCTTTGTGACGAAGACCATGCAACTCGTCAGGCGCTTTGACCTTGACGGCGTCGATATGGATTGGGAATATCCCGACATTGAAAATCGTTCCGCCGAGGACAATGTCCTGTTAATGCGGCAGCTTGGCGATTCTTTGCATGCGATCGGCAAGGAGCTGACCGCAGCGGTGGTACACTATGGCAACCAGGGTGAGGGAACGAAAGATGAGATTTTTGAAATCGTGGATTGGTTGAATCTGATGGCATACGATGATGATAAGGGACAGCCCGTGCCCCATTCGCCGTATAGTCTGGCGGAGAGATCCATCCACTACTGGGTGAAGGAGCGTGGATTGCCACCGCACAAGGCAGTGTTGGGACTGCCATTCTACGGAAAGCCACGCAAGGAAAAACTGAGCCATTACAAAGATATCGTCGCTGCCGGCGGTGATCCGATGAAGGATGAATTCGACTCGGTGTACTATAACGGGATCGCTACCATCAAAAGGAAGACCGAATTGGCGAAGAAGGAGGGACTTGCCGGCGTGATGATCTGGGAGATCGCCCAGGATACGAATGATGAACGCTCGTTGCTGCGCGCGATCAATGAGGCTGCGAAGTAGTCATTAAATCAGTAATCAGTAATCAGTAAATCAGTAAATCAGTCATCAGTGATGGGGCTTCGGTCATGAGAGGCTGGAAGAGATCAGCGCGGGAAACGGGTAATTAGGTAAACAGGTAAACAGGTAAATTGGTAAAAAGGTAAACAGGTAAATTGGTTGACGGGTAGATTCACGATTCACGACTGACCCACCTTCGCTTCAGCGCGCAACCTCTCCCGAGCTCCGGGGCGCAGCACCTTCAACACTGCTTACTGCTTACTGCTTACTGCTTACTGTTTACTGTTTACTGCTTACTGATTTCTTCTACTCCTCAACAAACCGCTCCAAATCCTCCACGTCGCCGAAGAGCAGGAGTTTATCGCCTTCCTGAAACACGGTATCGGGCGTGAGGACGCCCTGTACCACGCGGGTGGTGCGCACAGTACCCAGGATATTGCGGCTCTGCATCTCTCGGACAAGGGTCACGGGCTGGATATGGTATCTCCCGGGGAAATCGATGTCCTGCAGTTTTTTGCCTTCGTACCTTTTCGGCAGGAGTATCTCGATCAGTTTGAATTTGTCGCTGATCTTGAAGGAGTCCGTGACGCCCTTCAGGTCAAGTTTGTAGGCCAGCCGCTCCGCAGAGTCGCCTTCCGGATAAACAAACTCTTTGATGTTCATCGCCTCGAGGACTGTCTGTTGCAACGGAGAGGTTACACGGCAAATGATGCGTTTCACGCCCCGCTGTTTCAACAGCGCCGTGGCCATGATATTGACGCCCTCATCTTCGCCGATGGCGTTGATCACGGCATCCACGTCGTTCAGGGGAAGGCCTTTGATGGCATCCGGGCTGGTCGCATCCAAAGCAATCGCGTGGGTGATCTGGTGATTCCACTTCTCCACAAGGTTCAACTTCTTATCAACCGCGATGACCTCATGGCCCAACGTCACCAGTTTACTCGATAATGCGGCTCCATAATTCCCGAGTCCGAATACGATGAATTTCATGCAAGTGCTCTTTAGTTTAGTTAAAACATTATGTCTTCCGAAGGATACTGGTAAGGCCTGTCGCCGGATTTGGTAACGACTGCAAACAACAGCGTAAGGGCGCCGACCCTCCCGATGAACATGACAGCCATAATGACGAATTTTCCGAACATGGATAACTCGGGTGTCACAGCAAGACTCAGGCCCACGGTATTGAAGGCGGAGAATGCTTCGAAGGCAAGCTTAAGCAAGCCATGTTTGTAATCGTAGATGGATAAAAGCAGGATGGCAACGCCGAGGACGAGCAGGGCCAGCAGGATGATCGCAAAAGCGCGCTTAATGGAAGCTACTGAAATCTCCGTCCGGAACGCCTCCGTTCTTTCATGCCCGAGTACGATGCTTTTCATGTTTAGAAAAGCGACCGCAGCCACCGTGGTTTTTATGCCTCCTCCCGTGGAACCCGGAGAAGCCCCGATGAGCATCAGCAATAGATAGATCATCATCGTCGGAAGCGAAAACTGTAAAAGGTCGACGGTGTTGAATCCGGCGGTACGGGGCGTAACACTTCCAAAGAAGCTCGTTGTGATCTTCCCGAATACTGTGCTGTGATCCCGCAAAGTGTAGTTGTACTCAAAAATGAAATATGCAATAAAACCGACGACCAACAGGATAAAATACGTAGTCAATGCGAGTCGCGCAGTAGCCTGCAGGATGTTCGTGTAATTCTCCCTGTCCGGATCCTTTAGCAATCGTTTTACCGCGTTCGTGGATTTGATCCTGAGAAAAGTGAAGATGTTAAACACGATGGGAAAGCCTAATCCGCCCAGAATGATCAGCAGCGCAATCGCCCAGTGAAGGCCGTAGTTGAACCTGAGGAGCCCATCATACAGACCGTTGCTCATGGTGGAAAATCCCGCATTGCAAAATGCCGAGACGGAATGAAAGACCGCGAAAAAGATCTTCTCACCCTGCGTTTGAAACATATGATCTTCCAGGCTGCCATAGATCAGGAACGCCCCGATCATTTCGAAAAGGATCGTTACCAGAATGACGCGCGAAATGAAAGAGATGACGTTGCTCATCCGGTTGCTGCTCACCATGTCGCGCAACGCAAGCTGATTCTGAATGGAAACGGATCCCGCGACCAGAAAGCTGATTAAACCTGCAAATGTCATGATCCCCAGCCCGCCGATCTGTATCAGCATGATCAGAAATACTTTTCCGGTCGTGGTGAACGCTGTTGCGGTGTCCACAACGATCAGCCCCGTGACACACACGGCGCTTGCCGAAGTAAAGAATGCGTCCACCGGGTCAATGCCTTTGGTGGTGGCATTGGGGAGCATTAACAGAAATCCGCCAATGATGATGAGCGCGACGAAGCTGCCTGCGAAAAGCAGGGCGGGGTTTACGCCCCGCCGGTAAATGAACCGCAGAATGTGCGAAACCTCAATCAGGAAAAGAAAGAGTATGCCCGAGAACAGGGTTATTTTTTTTGCGATGAAGATGGAAGACCCCGCTTCAAGGAAAGATATGTCATGGGACAGATCTCTTAAATAAAATACCAGGATGACCAGGAACAGGTTGAAGATCCTGGATCTCCATCGCACGACGGCGGGAAGCATGAGCAGAAAGCGGACCGTGAATAAGATAACCAGTACGAGCAGGATATGCCGGTGCGCAGCATAGGCCTTGATATGCTGCTGGTAGATATCTTCAAAGCCAACGGTATAGATAACAATCGTAAGGGAAAGCGTAACCAGCACCGGGATCAGAAAAGATGCCACCTTCAACGCGACCTCAAACACAGACTGAAGCAGGGAGTTTGCTTTCTCCGGCATCCGCTCCAGAAGCAATGCGCGACCAAGACGGAAAAACCGAAATACTTTTTTTAATCTTACCTTATAGCTCATGCAAGTGTTGTCCACGGTCCACGGTGTGCTGACCGCGGCTGTTGCTTCTAATATTGTTCCCTGCGTCAGATCATACTGCGCTAAACGATCGCGTCACTGTTGATGATCGCTCCGCCCAGCCTTCGTATGGTCTCTTTGGCGTTTTCAAAATCCTTTTTGCTGATGGCGCGTGTCGCATCTTCGATGAGGAACGTTTTGAACCCGGCCTTCAAGGCGTCTTTTGCCGTGAAGTACACACAATAGTCACCCGCCAGTCCGCAGACATACACCGACGTAACGCCGCGTTCTTTCAGGTAGCCCGCAAGTCCCGTACTTTTTTTATGACCGTTATCATAGAACCCGCTATAACTGTCGATCTGCGGGTCCATTCCTTTCCGGAAGATCGCCTCCACGCGATCCAGCTGGAGATCATGACAGAAGGCTGCTCCAGCCGTGCCCTGAACGCAATGATCCGGCCACAAAACCTGATCAAGCCCTCCCAATATGATTTTCCCGAAGGGCTTCTTGTCAGGATGATTCGACGCGAAACTCTTATGTGACGGCGGATGCCAGTCCTGTGTCGCCACTACAAGGTCAAATTGTTCCGAAAGTTTGTTGACGAGGGGAACGATCTGTTCACCGAAGGGAACTTCGAGGCTCCCGCCGGCGACAAAGTCATTTTGAACATCGACAATGATCAGGGCTTTCATCATGGCTTGTGCTGGTTCTTTAATTCATTCCGCAGATCCCGCAGGGCCGCACTTAATCCTACTTTATAAATATGCGGGTTTTCAAACCGCTTGTGTTCCTGCGGAAGCTGTGCCAGGCGGCTCATGGAGAATGCTGCAATGTCTTTCAAGGCGGGTGATTGCTGAGTCACTTTTCCTTTTTTCATGACCGTGTGAAGCAGGGGTTCCTGTTTCATACCTTTCAGTGAGAGGTATTTGTCAGGTTCAGCAGGGTGGTGCATCGTCTCCACGTGGCTTTCATGTTCAAGTGCGATGAGGTCGGCTCCGAAGAAATTACCTTCTCCGTTGATGACCCTGTACACCTGTTTTTTATCCGGAAGGGTGATCTTTTTCAGGTTCTCCGACAATTTTATGCGTGGCTTGCCGTCGGCGTAGGCAAGTTTGTACACGCCGTCGAGGGCGGCGTCCGGCGGGCAGGTTACCAGGCTCGTTCCGACGCCGAAGACATCGATCGGGGCATCCTGATCCTGCAGGCTCTTGATGACGTGCTCGTCGAGTTGATTGGATGCCGTGATCGCGACATAGTTCAGGCCCGCGTCATCCAGCATCTTCCGCGCCTTTTTGGAAAGGTAGGCAAGGTCGCCGCTGTCCAGCCGGATGCCCTGAAGTCTCCGGGAGCGCGCCTCCATTTCTTTGCCTACAGTGATGGCGTTGGGTACGCCTGACCGCAGCGTGTCATAGGTATCCACCAGCAGCACGCAATTCGACGGCCTCTTTTCGGCGAAGTCGCGGAAGGCGGTCAGTTCGTCTTCATAGCTCTGAATAAACGAGTGGGCCATGGTGCCGGCAGGCGGCAGGTCAAAGTCGCATGCAGCCTTCACGTTGCTTGTGGAGTTGAATCCGCCCACGACGGCGGCACGCGCGGCGTGGTAACCTCCCAACCCCTGGGCACGGCGCAAACCGAAATCGCTTAATATCTTGTTGCCGGCCACGGACCGCATCCGCGCCGCTTTGGTGGCCACAAGCGATTGAAAGTTAAGCATGTTGAGGAGCACCGTCTCCACTACCTGGGCCTCCAGAATGGTTCCCTCCACGCGGACAACAGGCTCATTGGGAAAAATGATCTCTCCCTCGCGCGCCGCATGAAGGGTACCCTGAAAACGAAAGTCCCGGAGGTGGTCGGCGAAACCCGCATCGAGACCTTCTTCCTTCAGGAAGTCAACATCTTCTTTCGTGAAGCGCAGGTCCTCCAGGATCTCCAGGATCGTCCCCAATCCGGCAAAGACCACATAGCCTCCTTCAAAGGGGACCTTCCGGAAAAAATAGTCGAACACAGCTTCCGATTGACTTCTCCCTTTTAAATAATACACCTGACCCATGGTGAGCTGATAAAGGTCAGTATAGGTCCCTGTGATGGAAAAGTTTTTCATCGGCCTGATTTGACGATAAAGATAGATTAAAATGCCCAATGACCCGACGGGCCCGTCCTTTTATAATGTGATGTTAACCAGTTGAATCACAGATGGATGTATTAGTGTATGCGCCCGGCATGCTGTTGCTTCGGGATGATAGACAGGACTCCCTGCGGCAGGGCAGCGGAACATATCCGCTGCATGATTCGATCACCGCCGGGTTCTGGTGGATAATTTCCAGGTGCCGGACTGATTAGTCCATGCGTGGTAGAAGGTATTCTTAACAGGCGCTTCAAGCTGACCGTTGGGTGTAAGTTTTTGCGTGAGCTCATAACCTGAGGTATAGACATTACTTCCGGTCGCAGCGCATTTTTCAACCAGTCTTGTGACAAAGACATAATATGGTATGGGATTTTTTCCGTTGACGAGTTCGTTATTCGGCTCATCGAGTGTGAAGTCCCTCAGCCAGATATTCTTCAGAGCGGTAGTATCTCTCTTCAGCAGCGCTTTACATTCGCGGTCCTCTGCGTCTGAGATTTCATTTTCGAGGGGCGTCATCACGAGGTTGTTGGTTGCGAAACTGACGTTTCCTCTGGTAACGATTTTTTTATGTTGATGGGTGACGTCATTGCCAGTGGATTGAGTCTGTCCGGGAATGGAAAGGTGCAACACCAGGATCAGCAGCGCCGTGGGTTTCATAAAATCTTTTTTTGGTTTAGTTCCTTGTTGGGTCTCTGAATTTGGAAAAACGCGGCTTGAAAATGAAGTGATTGGAACTCAGACTTGAATGCGAAGGAAAAAGGAGTCTGATCCAGGGTAAGGATGATGTATTGTTGTTCAGTTCAAAGGGATCGCCAGTTCATGCTGCCGGCTGCCATCTTTTGCACTCGTTTCGAACAAGACCAGCGTGAGGGTTGAATTGGGTCGCTGTTTTTGAACTTCGACGGAGAATTCGAAATTTCCCCATTCAGGAGCGCCGGCGTCTGTCGATGCAAAGCCTTTCGTCAGTTCGTTGTGACCATCCTCGACCACCCAGCCGAAGCTTGCTTCGAACAGCTGACCCTTTCCGGAAATAGTGAACCGGTTGTCCCCGTCCTTCCGGACAGACACTTCTCTGAACCGTTCGTTGGCATATGCCTTTGGTGCCGGCGAGAGAACTGTCTCGTCCTCATCCTGTGCCTCACTGGTATCGGTGCTATTGACAGTGTCGGGTTTGTCGACCGTCTGCGAACGCTCTTCCTTGCCCCCGCAGGATAATAAGAAGATTACTGTTAAGAAGCTGAAAATGTTTCTCATTTACGCCAGTGTTATCCGTTTGTTTTGAAGTTCAATCTTAAAATTGACTTTCGCTTTCAGGGCATTGAATACCTTCAGAATAGTCTCAACGGTCACATTGTTGGCATTTTTTTCCAACTTTGAGATCTGGGCTTTCTGTACCCCAATCAAGTCGCCAAGTTGTTTTTGCGTCAGATTGCGCTGCTTTCGCATTATACGAATCATTTCTCCCAGGAGTTCAAGATTTAATTCAAATTCGTACGCGTCTCTTTTCGCTGTCCCGCGCTTGCCAATCATTTCGTCCTTAACCAATATCGACCCTTTTTCCACCAGCCCCCAGGTGAAGTGCCCGGGTTTGGCTTGAAATCAATAAATCGTTTATATTTAAACACTAAACACGATACTGCCATGACCAGAACTTTCAAATCCTTTCTTTCCCTCAGCGCCACCGTGCTGATGTTAGTGACCCTTGTCTCCCCTGATACCCATGCCCAGAAAAAAGGATGGGTAAAGCTTTTTGACGGCAAATCCCTCGAAGGCTGGCAGGTGGGAGAAAACGCCGGAACGTTTACAGTGGAAGATGGCGCCATCGTCGTGTTCGGACCCAGAGCCCACCTCTTTTACATGGGACCGGTGAAAAACCACAGCTTCAAGAATTTCGAGTACAAGGCCACTGTCATGACCAAGCCGGGCGCGAACTCCGGTATGTATATCCACACAGCATTCCAGGAAGAGGGCTGGCCCTCCCAGGGTTACGAGATCCAGGTGAACAATAGCCATACCGATTGGCGGAGGACTGGAAGTGTCTACGGCATCCAGGATGTGAAAGAAGCTCCTGCGAAAGACGACAAATGGTTTACACAGCATATCATCGTCAATGGGAACAAGATCACCGTAAAGGTGGATGGCAAAACCATCAACGAGTATACCGTCCCGGCGGAAGGGGGAAAACTCTCTACCGGTACCTTTGCACTCCAGGGCCACGATCCGAAAAGCAAAGTGTATTACAAGGATGTAATGGTGAAAGTCCTTCCTGACTAAGTCCTTCCTGTACAATGATCTTATATCGTCGAATGGGAGAGGGGGATGTTCCCGCGGGTCTGGTGCTTTGCCGCGCAGCCGGATGGAACCAGACAGCGGACGACTGGGAACTGTTTCTGAAACTGAGTCCGAAAGGCTGTTGCGTCGCGGTCGACGATGCCGGCCAGGTGAGGGGAACTGTCGCCACAGTCCGTTATGAGGATCATTTCAGCTGGATCGGCATGGTGCTCGTGGATCCCGCCCTGCAACGCCAGGGTATAGGCATCCAGTTGCTGCGTGAATCGCTTCACGTCCTCCGCGATGAGGATACCATCAAACTCGACGCGACGCCTGCAGGAAGAAAGATCTATGTGCAGCTGGATTTTGTGGATGAATATCCCATCAGCCGCATGGAGATAAAAGAAATTTTAGTGAATGCATTGCCCGAGACTTCCGCGAGGCCTGTCGAGACAAGGGATATATCTTCCCTTTTGCGGTTCGATCGTGAGGTCTTCGGCGCCGGCCGCGAGAAAGTGTTGAACTCCATCCAGAAACGCGCCCCGCAGTTCGCCTTTGTATGCGAGGATAACGGCGGCCTCCAAGGATATTGCTTTGGAAGAACGGGTCACAACTTTTCGCAGATAGGTCCCGTGATCGCGCGCGACGTCGAAGCAGCGAAAATGGTTGCCACTGCCGCGCTGCGCAACTGCATTGGAAGGCCCGTGGTGGTCGACGCCTTGCATCATTCGCCCGAATGGCTGCGATGGCTCTCTTCCCTGGGCTTCAAAGAACAGCGTCCCCTCATCCGCATGTACCGCGGCACGAACGCCCATCCCGGTAAACCGGAAAAACAATTCGCTATCCTCGGGCCGGAGTTTGGCTAGCCCGGCGCCCGTCCTCGCGCGCGGTCCGTGGTCTGTGGACAGGAGGCTGTGGTCTGTGGTCTGTGAGCCGTGAGCCGTGAATGAGGGCGTGCTGGATGAGCGTTGCGCTTTTCATAACAGGGCTTTGCGTGAGTGGTGAGTGCTGAGTGGTGAGTGGTGAGTGGTGAGTGGTGAGTGAGGGCGCTGTGCTTTTCGAATCGTCAGCTACGCGGCATCAACCCGCGCTATGACACGCAGACATTTGTTAACGCACCAGCCCGCTCACCACTCACCTGCGTTCTATAAAAAGCCAACTTCTCCCACGCACTCGCCCATTCACGATTCACGTCTCACCTCACGATATCACCACCGCATTCTTCTCCGCCTTCAATGCCAGCTCGGTCGCCAGAAAACAATGCTCCTGCGTCATGGCGGTTTCCGTGCGGTTCAGAATGTCCTGCACAAGCGCGGCGCCATACGGAAGCGTAACTTCCGTGCAGTCGATATACCGTGTATCCTTCTTGTCGACAAGGAAAAGATGATTGCCACCGTCGCGTCCCCCGATGTCGATGTTCTTCCGTAACTCCATGTATCCTTCCGTGCCGAGAATGGTGAGGCGCCCGTCTCCCCAGGTCTTCAGACCATCCGGTGTAAACCAGTCCACACGGAAATATCCCGAACCTCCGTCACCGCGAACCGTCGCATCTCCGAAATCTTCCAGGCCCGGATATTGTGCATTGTGTACATTTCCGACCTGTGAACAGAGTACGTCCGCTTTCTTCGAGCCAGTGAAGTAAAGGAACTGTTCACACTGGTGTGAGCCGATGTCGCAGATGATGCCCCCGTAATTTTCTTTTTCGAAGAACCACGCAGGCCGCGATTTCGGATTCATCCGGTGCGGACCCGTTCCGAGGGTTTGTACCACTTTTCCGATCGCACCTTCTTTGATAAGGTCCCCGGCTTTTATAGAAGCTTTGTTCTCCATCCGTTCTCCGTACAGGATCGAATAGATACGCTTCGTTTGCTGCTGCACCCGTCGCACCTCCGCGAGCTGTTCGAGGGTAATGATGCCCGGCTTATCGGCCATAAAATCCTTTCCATGCTGCATCACGCGGATCCCCAAAGGCGCGCGCTCCGATGGGATGGAAGCGCTGACGACGAGGTGGATGGATTTGTCTTCCAGGATTTCTTTTTCCGAGCGCGCAAGCTTTGCTTGCGGAAATCGTTTTGAAAATGCCGCGACCAGCTCGGGTTCTTTTGCATAAAAGGAGACGAGTTCACCTCCGCCGCGGATAACGGTCTCAACCTGCCCGTAAATATGACCGTGGTTCAGTCCGATGGCAGAAAAGCGGATCAGCGGTGCTCCCGCCCTGGCTTGATTTCCCTTCTCCTCCGAAATGATCGGACGTCGACTTAAATTGAACGGTTCCCCCGATACACTTGCGGGTAATACGGTGGCGGCGAGCCCCGCCGCGGTGGTGAGCGATTGTCTGATGAACCTGCGCCTGTTTGCTTGCATGAGATATGGTTTAATCCTTTAATGATAAAACAAAGGGGTGAAAAATTCAAATGATTAAGGGTGGCGTTGGGCGGTGTCTTTCTTCAGGGATCACCGAATAAAACGATTTCCGGCACGCGCGATGTTGCCCTGATTTTATTAAATTGCTCCGTTAACTCCATCAAAATGACAAAAGTCTTTTCCACTGCACCTGTCAAAAATATCGTAAGCGTCCTGCTGCTGCTGGCGTTCGCTGCCTGCAAGGACAATGGCCCCGCCGACAAGCGGATCACACAAATGGATTCTCTTGAAAATGCCAGGATGGCCAAGGCCATCGAGTCCACCGTCTCACCGACGTTGGCGGAAGGTCTTTCCATGCGCCTGTGGGCCGTGGATTCGATGGTTGCAGATGTGGTGTCACTCGACATCGATGACGCCGGGCGGTTATTTTATACCCGCACGAACAGACAAAAGAATTCCGAATTCGACATCCGTGGTCATCAGGATTGGGAGATCGGCTCTATCCAATTGAAGAATATTGAAGAGAAACGGGCCTTTCTGCACAAGGTACTCGCTCCCGGGCTGAGCGCCAAAAATGAATGGCTGAAGGATCTCAACGGCGACGGCTCACACGACTGGAAAGATATGACCGTGGAAAAAGAAAATGTTTACCGGCTTGAAGACAGGGACGGCGATGGTCTCGCGGACTTTTCGCAGCTGGTGGTCGACGATTTTAACACGGAAGTAACGGATGTGGCAGGCGCAATTCTCGCTCACCAGGGCGATCTGTTTGTGGGCGTGGCGCCGGACATGTGGAGAATAAAAGACACCAACGGCGACGGACTGGCGGATGAAAAGACTTCCATCTCCCATGGCTATGGCATCCATGTCGGCTTTGGGGGCCACGGCATGTCGGGCGCTGAAGTAGGACCTGAAGGAAAGATCTACTGGCAGATCGGCGACATCGGATTCAGCGGAAAGGGACCCGACGGACGCAAGTGGGAGCATCCCAACAGCGGCGTGATCGTACGGTCCAATCCCGACGGAAGTGACTTTGAGGTATTTTCCTATGGTAACAGGAATACACACGAGTTTGTCTTCGACGAATATGGCAATCTCATCAGCGAAGACAATGACGGCGATCACCGCGGAGAAAGCGAACGCATCGTCTACATTACCAACGGTTCGGATACGGGATGGAGGACGAACTGGCAGTTTGGAAAATACCGCGATCCCGATAATAACACGTACAAGGTCTGGATGGATGAAGAAATGTTCAAGCCGAGATTCCCCGGGCAGGCAGCCTATATTACGCCGTGTATTGCAAACTTTGTCAGTGGCCCTACCGGGATGTTGTACAACCCGGGAACAGCCCTGGGCCCCCGGTGGAAGAATACTTTTTTCATCGGCGAGTTTGTTGGAAATCCGTCCCGTTCGGGCATACATGCTTTCAAGCTGAAGCCCAGGGGCGCCAGTTTCGAATTGGGGGAACATGAGCGTCTCATGAGCGGCGTATTGGCTACGGGCGTTGACTTTGGTCCGGATGGCGCGATGTATATCGCGGATTGGATCGATGGGTGGGATACCAAGAACCGCGGCCGCATCTGGAAACTCGACGTCGCAGATGGCGCCGCCAGTCCCGAGCGTAAGGAGACGCAAAATCTGTTGAAGGCGAATCTCACCAAATACAATCCGAACCAGCTCAGCGACCTCCTGAAACATGCCGACATGCGCGTCAGGCAGAAGGCACAGTTTGAGCTGGCGACCCGCGGGAGAGATGGTCTTGCCGTATTTGAAGAAAACATCAGGCAGACCGCACATCAGCTCGCAAGGGTGCATGCCATCTGGGGTATCAGCCAGTTTGCGCGCCAGGACCAGAACCACGCGAGAATACTGATTCCTTTGCTGAGGGACAATGATCCCGAGATTCGCGCACAGGCAGCGAAATGGCTGGGCGACGTCCGGTACAAGCGTGCAGGCGACGCGTTGATCCCACTGTTGAAAGACGACTATAGCCGCGCGCGTTTTTTCGCGGCTGAGGCGCTCGGGAGGATCCGATACGAACCCGCCATCGCGCCGGTGATTGAAATGCTGCGCGCGAACAACGACGAAGATGCGTATCTCCGCCATGCAGGAAGTCTCGCGCTTGCCCGGATCGGGAAAGCGGATCCGATCGTGGCGCTCGCGAAGGACGGCTCACGCGCGCTGCGCATCGCCGCGGTGGTGGCCTTGCGGAGGATGCGCCATGCTGGCATCGCTGCTTTTCTGAAGGACAAGGATGAATACATTGTCACAGAGGCGGCGCGGGGTATCAATGATGACCTTTCAATCGAAGCAGCGCTGCCTGCACTCGGCGACGTGTTAAAAGATATCCGCTTCACGAATGAGGCATTGATCCGGCGCGCCATCAGTGCGAACCTGAGGGTGGGCAGCGATGCGTCCATGCAAAACCTGATCGGCTATGCAATGCGTTCAGGCACACCGTTGGCAATGCGGACGGAAGCCATCGATGCGCTGAGCACATGGGCCCGGCCCTCGGTATTGGACCGTGTGGATGGACGTTTCCGCGGCGAGGTCACAAGAGATGCAGGCCCCGTGCAGCGGAAAGCAGCACAGCCTTTGATACAGTTAATGGGCAGCCGCGACCAGGTGATCCGCCTGAGCGCGGTGAAAGCCACCGGCAAGCTGAAGATCACTGAGGCCGCGCAACACTTGTTCACGAAGCTGGGATCCGACCCGGATGCAGACGTGCGGGGAGAGGCATTGAAGTCCCTCGCCGTCATGGAGAACGATCAGATCGGTGAAGCCATCAGGGTAGCGCTCGCAGACAAAGAAAAAAGTGTCAGGGTCGTGGCACTCGACCTGTTGCCGAAAACAGATATGCCGAAGGATGTGATGGTCGCTTTGCTTTCGGATGTGATCGATTCCCGCACGACCGAAGAAAAGCAGGCTGCCCTTACCACCCTGGGAAGCCTTCCCGCTGAAAACACCGAGAAAGTGCTCGATACTTTGCTTACGGACATGAGCCAGGGTAAACTC
>JBARAD010000038.1:0-7195 GCA_049791675.1 Chryseosolibacter sp. | reverse complement strand
CTTGATACCCATGCGCAGGATAAACCATTAAGTCCCAAAGAAACTGTAAATGGAAAGATCGATGGTGTCGATACAGAAATTGTTTATTGCCGCCCTTCTGCGCGGGGACGTAAGATGATTGGAGGTAAAGAGCCGTTTGGAAAGGTCTGGAGAACAGGCGCAAATGCTGCAACGACAATAGAATTCGATAAACCTGTAAAAATTGAAGGCAAAGATCTGCCAGCAGGTAAATATGCGTTGTTCACCATTCCAAATGAGAACGAATGGACGATTATCCTCAACAAAGATTTCAATCAGCAGGGCGCCTATAACTATGATGAGAAGAAGGACGTATTGCGTGTGAGTGTAAAGCCGAAAAAAACGGCTGAATTCGTTGAAACCTTTACGATCACGCCGGAGAAAGATCGCGTTACCATGAAGTGGGAGAATACGGAAATTGGTTTCAAGGTAAAATCCTGACCAGCAAAAATTTATTTAAAAAAGCCCTGCTTTGGCAGGGCTTTTTTATTTTATATTGATTAAAAATCCTGCATGCATATTCTGGGCCGATACGACCGTGTTGATTTGCCTGAACTCGGCTTATTTAGCATTCACGCAAAAATCGATACCGGTGCCTTTACCTGCAGCCTGCACTGCCAGAGTGCAGAAGTGGTCGATGGAAAGCTGGAGTTTGTTTTACTGGATGAGGAACATCCGGAATTTACCGGAATGAAATTCATCTTCTCGGAATTTGAAAAAAGAGATATCAAAAATTCCTTTGGTGAAGTTGAAAAACGTTTTGTCATTGTGACCACGATCACCATCTTTGGGGAAGCAATTTCCACTGAATTTTCTTTGTGCAACCGAGGCTCCCTTAAATTTCCCATTCTGATCGGGCGTAAGATTTTACGCAACAGATTTCTGATTGACGTGACGAAGAAAAACCTTTCCTACAGAGAAAAGAGAAGAGCCAGAATTGCCGACCGCGCAAAAAACCGTTAATTATTCATCGACTATATGAACATTGCTATCCTCTCCAGAGATCCTAAACTTTATTCTACCAAACGCTTGAAGCAGGCTGGAGAAGAAAGGGGGCACAATGTGGAAATCATCGACCACATGAAATGCGTGCTTTTTATCGAAAAGAAAAATCCCATGGTCTTGTATCATGGAAAGAGGCTGGATTACTTCGATGCGATCATTCCCCGCGTCGGTGCGTCCGTGACATTTTATGGTGCCGCGGTGATACGACAGTTTGAAATGATGAAGGTATTTACGGCGGTGGAATCCCAGGCCCTGATCCGGTCGCGTGATAAGCTGCGCAGTCTTCAGATCCTTTCGCGCGCAGGCCTTGGTCTTCCGAAGACGATTTTCATGGATTATTCCCGTGACACGGAAGGCATCGTCGAAGCCGTAGGTGGCGCACCCGTGATCATCAAGTTGCTGGAAGGAACGCAGGGGCTGGGTGTAGTGTTGGCTGAATCAAAGAAGGTGGCCAAGTCAATTGTTGAGGCATTCCATGGGATCCATGCCAGGATCATTATCCAGGAGTTCATTAAGGAAGCAAAGGGTGCGGATATCCGCGCTTTCATTGTCAATGGCGAGGTCGTCGGCGCCATGAGAAGGCAGGCCAAAGAAGGTGAGTTCAGGTCCAACCTGCACCGCGGCGGTACCGCCACGGTTGTAAAACTTACGCGTCAGGAGAAGACCGCTGCAATCACGGCCGCCAGGAAAATGGGGCTGGGCGTAGCCGGCGTGGATATGTTGCCCTCCAGCCGGGGTCCCCTGATCATGGAAGTGAACTCGTCGCCAGGGCTGGAAGGGATTGAAGGCGCGACGAAAGTCGATATTGCAGGGAAGATCTATCAGTTCGTAGAGAAGTTCGCCGGGAAGCACAAAATACAAAAGGACAAAGTCAACGCATAACAGGCCAGGTGGATCCTGCTTCGTTCGGGATTCCCACTTCACAACGCTCTTTAACGGTGGCGCTGAAAGCGCCTTCCGTCAGATTCATGCCTGATCATGAACATATTTGCTCACCATTTCCTAACTTTAAAAGTTCCAATTGGGTTTTAAGCAGACCCTGAACAGTCAAAAATGTGCTGGTACTTTTAATTGTTAGCCATTGAAACAGATCACGATCGGAAATCAGGAAGTTCAACCAGGGGAATTCAAAGAAATCAATATCAACATTGCCAGGCTTCCTTCGCATACGCTGATCGATACACCCATCTATGTTTCGCGCTCACCTGAGGATGGTCCTGTCCTGGCTTTAATTGCGGGCATGCACGGCGATGAATTGAACGGTATGGAGATCGTGCGCCGGATTCTTGACCGTGGCCTGCACAAAGTACACCGGGGAACGGTGATTTGCATGCCCATCATCAACGTATACGGATTTCTCAATTATTCGCGTGAGGTGCCGGATGGAAAAGATGTAAACCGGTCTTTTCCGGGCAAGAAGAACGGATCGCTCGCCAGCCGCGTCGCGTACTACCTCATGCAGGAGGTCATCCCTTATATTGACTGCGGCGTGGACTTCCATACCGGTGGGGCTATGCGTGCCAACTACCCGCAGGTCCGTGCCGTGCTGCGCGACGAAACGAACCTGCGGCTTGCAAACGCCTTCAGTGCGCCCTTTACGATTGACGCCGCGTTCCGCCCAAATTCGCTCCGCAAGGAAGCTTCCCGTAAAGGCAAGAAGATAATCGTCTATGAAGGGGGGGAGTCGTTGCGCTTTGATCCGCAGGCGATCGAAGAAGGCGTAGCCGGAACGTTGCGCCTCATGAAGCATCTCAACATGATTGACAGCGCCCCCGAACCAAAGGAAGAAAACCGCGTGATCTGGAGCACCTCCTGGGTAAGGGCAAAGCATGCCGGCCTCTTTCAACCCAACATACAGTGCGGTCAGCTGGTGCACCGGGGTGAGTGGGTCGGCACCATCACCGATCCTTTCGGAGAATTCAAAGAGCAGGTCAATGCCTCTCAAACCGGTTATGTCGTGGGACTCAACAATGGCCCCGTGATCAACGCGGGCGACGCACTGATGCAGCTCGGCATGGATAATTTCTGCAGGCTGGATAACCACAGGTTCTCGGGCGAGGAGTGAAGTTGCCCGGTATTTAGTGGCAATGGTGTAATGTACAGGAGGTGAATCTAGATTTCGTTGTTGCGCGAGGCAGCGCGATCCGACAGGGATGCGATCGGTCCCCGGGACAGCGATGACTCCGCCTGCCAGCCTTTCATGCTGTCGCTTCCCGTCGCGGCCTCGGGCAAAAGCCTGTTGGCAGCGCTCATGATGAAGTTCACCCACCCGGGAGCAAACCCTTTGATAAGGGTTGCAATCTTCCCATTCAAAGAGAGCGTCACCTCTGATTCCCCATATTCAATGGCGCGGATGACTCGTTCGGCCACGTTCTCAGGATCCATGCTTAGCAGAGGGTTCGAATCCGCATGTTTAAACCACGCGTATTCCTTTTGATAGTCTCCCTTAATATCTGCATTTAACGAACTGCCTGTACGCATTAAGTTCGGAATTACTGTCGTGACAAGGATGTTATGCTTCTTCAGTTCAGCATGCATTCCTTCCGACAACCCCACCGCGGCAAACTTACTGGCGGTGTATGGCAATAGATGCGGAAGGGCGATCTTTCCTCCGATGGATGTGATGTTTACAATCCTTCCATGCCCCTTGTCGACAAAATAGGGGATGGCTGCGAGCATGGCGTACAACTGAGCCCAGAAATTTGTCTGCATCGCCAGTGTGTAGTCTTCAATGTTCATGAGCTCCTGCGGACCTACCTGGATCACGCCTGCATTGTTGATGAGGACATCCAACCTTCCATAGTGGTTGATCACATCGCGAACCATGGCTTTTACTTCTTCATTTTCGGTGACATCCACGGTCATGGCGATCACCTGGGCACCGCGCGCATCGAGGTCCTGCCTGGCCAGTTCGAGGTCATCTGCCGACCGCGCGCAAATGGCAAGCTTGGCGCCGCGCGCGGCGAGATGTCTTGCCAGCACCAGGCCGAATCCCCTGGATCCGCCGGTGATCAGCACTACCTTGTCCTGAAGACTGAATTTTGAAAGTTCTTTGATTGCGGCCTTCGCAACCAGGAAAATCCCCACGCCTGTCGCTGCCCATCCCAATGCAGTTCTCAAAGGTGAATCGAAAGTGTTTGTCCTCATATCTCCAAAAAAAATAAATAAAGAATTGGGTAAGGGATGCGATATACAACCCTTACCCATGTTTTCGATCACTGCGTCACTTCTTAAACAAGCTTGCGCCGAATAGTATCGTAATGATAAACAGCGCCAGGAAGATGAAGAACAGAATTTTCGCTATGGAAGCGGCGCCTTCGGCAATTCCACCGAAACCAAATACTGCCGCAACGATTGCGATAATGAAAAAGATAACTGACCAACGTAACATAACTGAATCATTTAATGAATAAACTGAGAGAAATATACCGGCCTTCTCTCTCTGCCGTTCAGGTACACTCACCTGCCTGAATGTTTGAAATCTTTGTACCAGGGTTCACGAACATCCAAAAGTCCGTAACTGTAGAGTGTTGTCTACGTAAAGAAGGTTATTCTTCAATGATCGGTTTACCTTCTTTATTAAAACGATAGGATGTTGTTTTTCCGGCCTCCGAAAATTCGACGATATACTCATTCTTATTCTTGTCATGGTAGATCATGGCTTTCTGCCATTCGGAATATTGCGCGCTGCTTTCGAGTGTCAGACGAACCGGCGCAGGAATCTCATCCGGTGTAATCTTTTGCCGGTCCTCCACATAATCCAACCGCGGCGGAAGCTGGGAAACAGCGGGATCACCCTGCTCTACCGGATCCGGAATCGTATCGGGGTCCGGTACCGGGTTCTGACCATACACTGCCGCAGTGGCGATGCACATCAGTATAACAGAAAGAAAAATAGCCTTTTTCATAACGTCATTTTTTTCTGATGTGCTTAATAATTCTATGCCGTCAAAGACAGAAGCGGCAATTGAATTTTATCGTGTGGAATGACGGAATGGTTTTATTGTCAGTCAAAGCACGGGGGACAATGGCAATGAAATTAAGTCAATCGCTGCTTCTGAAACTCAGCAAAAAATATGACCCGTCTTCAATGGTCGGTCTGAAGTTCCGGGGGAAAGATGTCGTTGTGAAGACGGACGCTGACGGAAATCCGGTTGTATTGTTCATTGGAAAATTGGATCGTAGCGGCAGTGTAAAGGGTGAACGATACACGCGTACGCTCAAGAGCGATGCCCCCGGAGCAGTCATAAAGGATCATTGGGATCTGAAGGGCAAGACGGATTAAGATTTATTACCATTGCGTGGACCGGAGGGCATGAGTTTTTTTCAGCCTACAACATCGGGCATGGCAAAAGTCCAGGATAAGCGGAATTGAATCCCGTTAGTATTAACAAATGACAACTGATGAAATCAAAAAAACATAAATCTCCGGACCCTGTTCAGGATGACAGAAAAAGGAACGATGCACTGAATAAGGCAGAGACTAATGAAAAGGAAAGAAAGCTTCCCGGTGAATATCCGGCTGAAGAAGACATTATGAACAGAATGAACACGCGGCGGGTTGGTATGGATGTGGAGAATTTTTCGCGCATGATCGGAACGGAAAATCTGAACATGAACGAGCCGGTAGTGACCAATCCCGACAGTATTGATGAGGATCCGATTTTCCGTGGAGAAGATATCGAGGATCGCAGGGACAATGCTTCGATGGAACATCCGATTGTAAAAAGCATTGATGATGAGAACGAGAGCGAGGAGAGAAGCGAATCAGATGTAACGGAGGAGGATTTGCAGGCGCTGGGACCGAAGGATCTGAGCATGGATATGGGAGACGACGAGCAGTTGCTCAAGAACCGCGTATGGCCCGTAGACATGGCTGGTGGGGATCTTGATGTTCCCGGAACAGAACTGGATGACGCCGGAGAAGAAGTAGGCTCAGAGGACGAAGAGAACAATTATTACAGTCTGGGTGGCGACGGACTGGAAGATAACCTGGAAGGCAAGTGAATTTGTTCCTGGGCCTGTAAACCAAACAGTTTATTAAATTGTTTTTAAGACTATGGACCAGATAGATAAAAATAGAGCGCTCGGTTTATTGATTATGCTCGCTAGTTCAATAGCGTCCGTAATGATGATAAGCCGGATCTTATAGTTGCTATACAGGCGATTCAGAACCTGCCCCCCGGGGCAGGTTTTTTTTTATTCATTTCTTAAAGTGTCGGCGGGATTAGACAATGCAGCTTTGATCGTTTGGGTACTGACGGTTATCAATCCGACGGCGATCGCGGCTACCGCGGATAGCAGGTAGGAGAAGAAGTTATTTTCAATCCGGTAGGCAAATCCATTCAGCCATTCATTGGAAAAGTACCATGCGACTGGCCAGGCAATAAGATTGGCAAGCAGGATCAAAAAGATGATCTCAGTGGACAAGAGTTGAACAATATTTGAAACCGAGGCACCCAATACTTTGCGGATCCCGATTTCCTTGATGCGTTGAAGCGTGTTAAAGGTAGCCAGGCCAAACAATCCCAGACTTGCGATGAAGATGGCCAGGACGGAAAATATGATGAACAATTGACTTTGTTTTTTTTCAGACTCATATAGCCGCGCGTATTCCATGCTGAGAAAATCGTATTCAAAGGGTCGGTGGGGGAGGAATTGTTTCCATGTATTTTCTATGTGTGCGATGGCTTCCTTCATTTTATTTTCTGAAACCTGAACCGAGATCTCGCTGTATCCGCCGGCATGGAAAATGACGGGGACGATCGGTTCATGAAGCGACTCAAAATGGAAATCCTTCACGACGCCGATGACACGACCGCGTACGCCGCCGTATTGAAAATCCTTTGTCAGGATCTCCGATGGAGTAAGGCCGATCATGGCGGTGGCAGATTCATTCAGGATGAAAGCCAGCGAGTCGTCGCTTTTTATCTCTTTGGAGAAATTCCTGCCCGCGACGAAGGGTATTCCATAAGTTTCGAAAAACTCATGATCGGTGGCAACATTCTTAATGACCACGTCGGTATTCACCATGGAATCTGAAAGTTGAACCTGCGCGGAGCCGCGATGATCCAGTAGCCGTTCAGTTGGTATCCGGCTTGAACGGCTCGCATTCCGGATAAAGGACTGTTGCAGCAATTCATTGTAAAAGGCATCATAGGCGTTGTCCAGT
>JBARAD010000037.1:0-2769 GCA_049791675.1 Chryseosolibacter sp. | reverse complement strand
ACTTCCGCTTAAGAGCATCGAATTCAGCATCATCCAACCTCACCTGCCATACATGCCCGCGCACCTGATCGATCATGGCCTCCGGCGATCCTTTGAAGGCGACCTCACCCTTGTTCAGCATAGCCATATTGTGACAAGTACTGCTGATGTCTCCGACAATATGAGTGGAGAGGATGATCGTGACGTCCCTCTGGCTTAGATCAGAGAGGATGTTCCTGAAGCGAATGCGTTCTTCGGGGTCAAGTCCGGTTGTAGGCTCATCAATGACCAACAGCCGCGGTTCGCCAATGAGGGCCTGGGCAATCCCAAGTCTCCGTTTCATGCCGCCGGAAAGTTTGTTCGCCATTCTTTCACGAACATCGAGCAGACCTACCTGATCCAGGAGCTTGTCTACCCTCGCCAAACGCTCTCTTCGTCTTAACGATGTTGAAAGCTGAGCTGCATAGTCCAGAAATTCCCAGGTTTTCAACTTTGAGAAGAAGGTGAAGTCCTGCGGGAGGTAACCGACCTGCGTTCTGATCTTATGTCGATGATCATTGATGTCCAGCCCATCCATGAGAATCTTACCAGTGGTCGCTTTTTGCAACGTCACCAATATTCTCATGAAGCTCGACTTCCCTGCCCCATTAGGACCAAGCAAGCCAAACATGCCGCTGCCTACCTGGAGACTTACGCCTTTGATGGCCGTATGGCCATTGGGGTAGATTTTGGACAGTCCGGCTATCTCAATCTCCATCGAGTCATTATTTTAATTCTTCCTGCTTCATGACAAAAGTATTTAAAAGCACTTTGAAATACAAAGTACTTGTCAGACTTTCTTTGGTATATCCGATCGAATATTCAAGTTGAGCGCGGTGTCGGTGATTGGATTGGAACATGGAGAGGGAGTCTTATAATGAGAAGTGTGTTTTCTGTATGTTTTGTTACAGTGCCGAACGAACTATTTAATAGTACACGTTGAACCTGCTGCTCGAATCCTTTTTAAATCGTATCTCGCCGATGTCCTGCACGCGGAGGAACGCGTTGTTTTGCATTGATCCTTTCAAATGCTTGAGAGGAGAGGAGAGATGCACCTGCGATTCATCGATTGTTGCTGAAAGCGTATCCACAGCTGTTGCTGACATGTGGAATTGCGATCCGTGTGACGCCGATACGTGCACTTTTCCTATTCTGCTATCGGATATCCGGATGCTCCCTGCATTTTGTGAAATGTCGAGCACCGCTTGGTCCAGGTTTGTAACAATAGCAAAGGCACTGTCTACCCTGATACCGCTCAAGCCGGTTTGAGGCACAAAGACAGAGATCTTTACAGGACTTGTGCCTTGCGACTCCAGTTCCGACAATATCAATGTGTCGCCCGAAAGGTTATATCTTAGTCTTTGTAACAGGTCGCCTGAGAGACTGCGCACTTCTATTCGCGACTCATCCGATCCAATCACACCAATAGTAACGTCCAGTTCGTCTAGAACGAGGTATCTGATGCCTGAAATATCCACACTTTCCGCAATGCTGTTCGCATCGTCCATGATGTTAGGAGTACCTCTTAACCTTATCTCGGCAAACACGGCCGTGAGATAGAGGAATATGAATCCGAAGAATCCGATCAATATTTTGTTGCTGAGTTTCATGGTTTTCCGTTCAGGGTTTTCAAATGTGTTCTCAGTTCATCTGCGGTAATCCCGAGGAGTGCTGCCTGCCTCAGAAATTCTGGCAATACCTTTTTGAAGAATTCTTCCTTCTTGCCTTTTAGGATTATCTTTTGAGCTTCCGGATTGACAAAGTAGCCTATGCCCCTTTGGTTTTCGATAATGTTCATCGCCTGCAGCTCGCTATACGTACGCATTACCGTATTCGGATTCACGCCCATTTCAGCAGCCAATTCTCTCACCGATGGTATTTTCTCACCAGCAGGGAATTCACCGCTTACTACCTTTTCGGTAATTGTATCTGCGATCTGCAAAAAAATGCTTTTCCCGTCTTGAAATTGCATCTTACACCTCCCGCTCTTTTAACCTCCTGAAAGCCACGTAAAGCATGACGAAAATCGCTGCGACAAGCGCAATGCTGATAAGCTGCAACGCCTTCGGGTTACTCATTGGCACCAGGAACATTGTCTCGGGCGGGTTGTATCTGCCGACTCCGAAGTGTGTCACTACGATGTAGCTATAAACGGAGAAGAATGTCACAACTACCGCGACCGCGAATAGTGTCTTTACCAATGGTTGCTTCGTGAACATGGATGCTCCCGTGAAAGCCAGAACGAGTGCCAACAGCGCTGAAGCAGTTACCAGCGTATAGATCAAGACCCCGTAGTTCTCCGGCACATCAATTTTTACCAGATAAGGAAGTCCGATAGGCTGAAATACCGCGTCTGTAAATAGGGCAAAGACATAACCCTGAAGGTGGAACGTAACCCAATACAAGACGGGTAATGTGGGAATCATGATGACAATCCTGCTGACGAACTCGAAAACAAATTTCTCCAATAACGATGCAGGCAGCATCAGATAAGTGATGGTGTTTTCTTTGGTGCGAAATGCGGGAAATGCGTGGCCGACATACAAAATTGCAAACACGGCAACGCACGCGACCAGAGAACCCTGAAAGACGTCTACTTGATGAGGGCGAAGGGCGTTGCCTACCTGTATAACGGACAAGACAATAAAGACCACCCCGATGTAAGCCACCATCGATAATAGCAGGAAGTTTGTATTGTGTATTAAATGCTGCCTGCACAGCATGGCGAATCGCCTGCCGCTGAATATATTA
>JBARAD010000036.1:0-3401 GCA_049791675.1 Chryseosolibacter sp. | reverse complement strand
CCAAACAATAAATCCAGTCACCGCCAGGATGCCTGGCAGCAAGCCACCGATTGTATAGATCAGTTTTACCCAGAAGCCCGCATAGTCACCGAAGTGAACCGGTTGCAGAATGGTGAGTACACGGTCGATGAACGGTTTCTCTTTCAGCAATGATATTCCATCAATGTGTCCGGTCCTGTGGTTGATAGTGATGCTGCTATAGAATTTTCCATAATATGACGGGTCGGATCTTAGGTGTCCCAAAAGAAAAGTCTCCCATCATCATTGGACGGAAATCGAAGGTATCGTATCCGAAAATCGGGATAAGTTGTTTCTGCTTTGTGGATCAGTGCATCGACCGAATGCGTCATGACAGGAACACTCACTGCTGAAGGAGCGGCTTTCATGCCGGCGGAAGCGACAACATACGCGATCCGTATCCCGGTAACACAGACCGGGATATTGCTTCTATTTTGAAATCGATACCGCCCCTCTTAAGATCTTTCCCGAGCAATGTGAACGCAAAGCATAAAAATAGACGCCTGAAGGAAGCGCGCCGCCGTCCCAATCATTTTTGTAATGGGCGGAAGCATACACCTCACCACCCCAGCGATTAAAAACTGTCAGGGTCGAACCCTCAAGGAATGGGCTCACCTCGAAATACTCATTTTTTTCATCCCCGTTTGGGGTGAAAATATTCGGAATAAATTCAGATATATCCCCGTCATCAATTTTCACGGAAGTCTCACGGATTGTACATTGCCCCAAAAACCTTAACACATATTCCCCTGAAGTATCAAGGCGTATCGCTTTGCCTGACCCCAGGGGAACGCCATCTTTCAACCAGAAAAGTTCCTGGTCATGTTCGTGATAAAGGACATCACAATCGCGTTTGATTTCCAGGACAAGATCGGGATCAATACTTTCCTCAACTGTGACCGTCAGCGCCGGACTTTCTCCACACATATTTACCGTACTTACCGAGGCAACTACAGATTGCGTGAATGCTAAACTTAATTTTGGTTCACCACTGCTTACGTCTATCATCAAAGCTCCCTTTTTGTCTCTGACCAGCCAATGAAACGAGTCAATCTGTTCGCTGGCCAAAGTCTCCAGGATCAGTTCTTCACCCTTGCAAACTTCCACGGGTCCCACGATCTGAGTCGGTTGTTCGGGTTTGTGTTTTACTTCAAAGGAGAATGTTGGTGACACAGAAGAACCACAATCATTGAGGCCTGTTACGGAAATATTGGCGTTCCATACATTCTGCGGGACAGAAAGTTTGATAAAGTTTTCGGTAGTCACTTTCCGCCCCGTAGCCCCGTCGTATGTAATGTCCCACGCATAGGTATGGGCGTTGGGGATCAGCTCCACTTTAAAAAGATTGTCCTGTGTGCCCGCGCAGACTACCGGTTCGCTCTCAATTTCTGTCGCAGGTCCCGGCATAGGATTGACAATGACCGGAAAGGGATCCGAAACAGCATTGTTGCAATTGCCCTTTTGTACATAAAAGATTTCCCCCTCAGCAAAAGTGTCTGGAAAATTAACAACCAGTTCGGTGGCTGAACTTCGGACAACCGTAACATCTGCGGGTTGGATCCAGGTATAGTCGGATCCGCTGATGTCGGATGTAACCGTGAAGGTTACATTGTCATCCCCTGCGCAGACTTTATCCTTACCTGAGAGGGATACCTTTTCAACAATGGGATGTATGACGACGGGAACGGTATGGTTTACAATAAAGTTTTCACAGCCAAGATCCACCGGTGTTGCGATTGAAATTTCATAATGACCTGGAGCTGTCGTCCTGATACTGATGCTTGTATCGTCTGCGGAAACGGTCTGAAACTGATTTGTATCTACGTTCCATTCATACTGGATGTAGGGAGACACGGGAGTATACGAATAGGTTCCCTCTTCATCCGGGCAAAGTGCTGCGGGTCCCGCGATGGGAACGATTAGAAACGGAGAAATTTTTGCAACGTAGATGTCGCGTTTACTCTGGCCGGTTTTCTGCTGGCATTGGAAAACCGCAACGCTGTCTTTTAAAATTCTGTTCGCAATAAAAATATTTCCTGACTTATCGGTATCAATCAGATCTCCATGTTCGCCATTCTCTTCCCCCACTTTTGCCACCCAGCTGAAGGATCCACCCGGTGAAACTGCGCCGATCATTATATCGGAGGACTCATGTACCTGTTTTATTATTCCCCCGAAAGCAACGTCATTTCTTATTGCGCCCGAAAAATAAATGTGTTGATCCTTCGCGTTTACCGATAAGCTTCGTGGTATGAACCCTTCCATGCTGCGCTGCCAGCTGAAAGACCCATTGCTGTCCATTTTTCCAATAATGCCAACGGGCGCCTGAAAGCTTACACCCCCCAGTACAGTGGAGGAACGCAGGCTCCCACACACGATGAGCTGATCCATGCGATCGGTTTTCAGGTCATCAATAAACCCATTGAAAGTTTGGGTCCACAACGTTTTTCCTTCCTTGTCAATTTTGAAAAGGTACCCTGTTGTGCCGGAAAAACCCGACACGTAGATGTTTCCCGACGCATCCGCTGTGATAGGTCCTGCGCTGATGGAGCCTACCTGCGTGGCGAAGCCGTATGTTTTTCTCCAAAGTTCAGTTCCCGAGCTGCTTGTTTTGATAAAAAACATCCGTTGGCCTTTGCCTCCTGCAACGTAAATATTATCAGCCGCATCCAGGGTGATCCCAAATCCCTGGTCCGCCATGTTGTCTTCTTTGAAGCCTATGTTGATGGCCATTACGACGGTGCCACCCTGATCGAATTTCAGCACGAACGTATCACTGAAATCAGAATGGTCCGGAGACTGCCGAAGCGTGAAGCCATCAATAGACAATTGCGACTGAAATGATCCGGTGGCAACGATGTGATTGTCGCTGGTTATGGCTATTGCATAGATACTTTGATGTCTGGCGCCTGAGATATGCCTCACCCACAGGAAATTTCCATCGCTGTCATATTTTGCGATGTAAGCATCCTGGTCGCTACCGGTCGTGGTGAGTATCTGCCCTTCTATTTCGACCGATCCGATAAAGACTGCGGAGTGGTAAACATTACCGGGGGCGTCTGTGGCGATTGCCGAGACCCCGGAGCTGGCGCCCTCTGTTTTGTATGAGGAAACCCATTCGAACATCTGGCCGGCAACAGGTATGTTGTTCAGGAAAAGAAGGATCATTAAATATTTTAACGATTCCAGAGACAATGGAAAACGTTTACGACGCTGATGGATCGGATCAGTCATAGGTATAAGTTTCCTCGGTAACTTTTTCAGGCCGGGCATCTTTGCGCTGAAATAATTGCTAAGCCGGCCTCAAACTCAAGGTTGTTTCAGGCATGTGTCCAAAACTGAATATTCCCCTAAATTTAGTTATTATAATTCTTATTCCACTT
>JBARAD010000035.1:0-17251 GCA_049791675.1 Chryseosolibacter sp. | reverse complement strand
TGTTTCACTGTGCCATAGTAGAATGGTCAGCGCGAGCAGTAAACGAAAACTTATTTTCTCTGTGCTTTTCATGCTTGTGACTGTTAATATTGGATTAAGAGGTTGACTGGTATTCTTATTTATAGGTTTCGTGGCGCTGTAAAGATGGTCACTTGTATTTTGCTGTGTCCCTTCCTTAGTTTTTGGATACAAAAAACAACGATACTTTTTCTTCGGCCAGTTTTGTGCCGCGCCTGTCTTTCACTTTCGTTGTCACCTGGATCTTGTATTGTTCGTTTTGAGAAAGAGGTTCGGCAGGTGTGAACGTGAACTTTGTTCCACCATGTGTTATTTTCCACGTTCCATCGATTTCCCTGTTGTTCTTCATCCGGATAATTCTCACACCATTTTTTTCGAGGATGCTTTTCTCATCGATCACGGGCGCGAACTGCACGGATATTTTCGCTTCAGCACCGACGTTTTCTTTCTTATCGAATGGAGTAATTACCAGCACGGCAGGGGGGAGTTGCTCATCGAGGCGCAGATAGCGGTCAAAGAAATCGTGTACCAGCTGATAGCGGTCTACACCCATTCTTTCGTCATACCCATAGGGAAGTTCATGCCCCTGCCCCTGCATGAACAGGCTGATGTGGTTGGCGTCGAGCTCCTCCAGTCGTTTTACAAATACCGGATGTTGATTGGTGATCACCTCCCGGTCGTTTTCTCCGCAGATGAGAATGTTGGGAACGTAATCAGCGGTAATGTATTCTGTTTCAAAAAGCCCCATGCCCATACCCTGCATGCCTGCTGATATTTGAGATGGGTAACCGGGCCAGGGCTGTGGTTCAGGTGACCCTTCCGGATAGCCTGCATATTTCTGGCTCTCCGCTCCGCCCTGGTGGTTGGGATCCGAAAGTCTTGTGATCGCATACTCCCCTTTTGAATAACCGATCACTCCAATGTGTTTCGGGTTAAGACTGTACTGATCTGCATGTGCATTGAGAAAACGGATGCCAGCCGTATAGCAGGCAAAGCCGTTCCAATGGTCCAGCGTGAATTTTCCAAAGTGAAAATAGTGATTTACACAGGGGTTGAAGCAGTGCGCCATTACCGCATAGACGTAACCCCGTGTCAGGAAGCCTGCAAAGTGCGGACTGTAATTGTGCGGGCGCTCATTCGGATTTCTTGCTGACAGTGTTTCAGAGTGAATGATCACGGGCAATTTTTTCTTTGGTTGCGACGGATAGACAATATCCATCTTGACAGTGAAGTCGAATGGTTTTCCCTTTCTGTCGACCATGTCCATGGGATCGGACACTGTTTTTAGTCCGGGTACCTTCGGAACGATGTCTTCATTGTATGACTTCATGATGAAATCCAGCGTCCCGTGTGCGCCGTGTTTGGCAATATCCCAATACACAAGATCGGTGGCCACCCGGTATCCCGCAGGAAGAAAGAAACACCTGTATTCCTTCGGTTTCAGATTCAGATCTTTCAGGAGGGAAGCGGTTTGAAATCCGAAGACGCCCCGGAAGATCGCATGAAGATCCTGGTCAAAAGCCGGTGAGACTGCCTTTGGTTCGTTTCCATAATCTACTGTAATGACGATGAATCTTTGTCTTATATAATCGGAAATGATGGACAGATCGGATTCCTGTCCGATCCTTTCCCATGCTTTGTTGGATACATAAACAATGACCTGTGGCTCTTCCCATTCCTGCGGCTTGTCCTGGAAGTAAATGCTGACAGGGATCCGGCGCTTCAGGACAGGAGATTCCCACTGAAGGGATTTTTTCAGATGAGGTTTCAATGACGAAAGATCCTGTGCGGATGCTGTGATGACTGCGAGCCATGATAACAATGGTAATACTAAGAGCAGTCCGGAATTGCGCAGTGCAGTTTTCATGGAAGGGCGGGGGTTAATGTGTAAACCTCTAGTGGAGCTGATTGTTTGTCTTACGTTCTCGTGAGTTGCAGGCAGATCGACGATGCCATCAATACACCCGCCTTCATCTTTTTTTGCAGCAGCGTGCATTGCCGGCATAGTGCTCTTCACGTGTACGTACCCGAAAAATACCGATTAACTGTATGAAAATGTTAAAATTAGTTTCAAATTTATAGGACCGGCTTTTCGATGACCTTTTTCCGCTGCGTGTTGATGGTGAAAGGCATGTTGTTTATGCCAGTGGTGGTACGCCGGTGAAAATCTTTAGTCACCTTTGCATGAATCAGGATGGTTATGAAAAATAATGAAAATGCTTCCCGTCGCGAATTCTTGAAACAATCGTCTTTCGGATTGGGCGCAGGAATGACGGGGCTCTCACTTCCGCTGTCGAAAAAGAATTCAGTCGCAGGCAACGAAAAACTGCCGCGCGAAGTCACCGTGGTAAGTATTGATCTTCTCGGACTGTGGCCGGATCAGACCACTGAATCCAGGATCAAAAGGATGATGGAGCGCATGGAAGACATCGCGGGTTTACAACCGGATGTGGTTTGTCTTCCCGAGCTCTTTGATACGATGTGGGTAAAAGAGCAGAAAAATATTGCTGACATCGCGGAGGATGAAAAAGTACCGGGACCGGTTACGAGTGTGCTCGCGGACTATGCCAGGAAATATAATGCGTACGTAGTTTGTCCCATCGTGACAAAGAAGGGCGGACGTTTTTACAACAGCAGTGTGCTGATCGATCGCAAAGGAACGATCGCAGGCGTCTACCACAAGATCCATCCTGTGAAAACAGAGATCTTTCCGGACCAGGCATTCAAGGGCGGCGGTGTTACGCCGGGTGCGCTTAGCCAGCCCGTTATTACGACCGACTTCGGAAAAGTGGGCATGCAGATCTGTTATGATGCGAACTGGCCTGATGGCTGGGACAACCTTCGTAACCAGGGTGCTGAGATCATTTTCTTTTCTTCAGCATTTCCCGGCGGACGCATGCTCAATCACTACGCACTGCGCAACAATGCCTACATCGTTTCGAGCACGGGAAGCGATGCGCGGGTAATTGATATGTCGGGCAACGACCTCGATGTGAGCAGTGAATTCGTCCGGTATGCCTGGAGGAACATCAACCTCGACAAGGTGAACGTCACCACGTGGCCCACGCGCGACCGTCTTCCGGATGTGTTTAGCAAATATGGAAACCGGTTGGGTATTAAAGTATGGGGCAACACGGGTGTCATCACGATTGAAAGCCGTGATCCGGGATTAAGGGTTGCGAATGTTCTGAAAGAATTTGAGATCCCGACGTATGCGGAGCTGCTACAAAAGGAAACTGAGGTGCAGACAAAATACAGGCCCGGGTAGGCGTATTTTCAGGGCCCGTGGTGTCAACCACATATGTTTATTTGATCATATTTTTATAAAGAAATAAATGAACAATTACGTTTCAAAAGCAAACCGGTTGCCCAGGGAAGTGTGGGCCGCCGCGATCAGCATCAAGGGCCTCTGGCCTGTTGACACCATTGAAAAAAGGATGAAGGATCTGCTGGGCCGGATGGAAAACGTGTACGCCTTTGAGCCGGATGTGATCGTCATCCCTGAAACCATTCAGACTTCCTGGGTGAGGGAAACAAAGTCGCTGGAAGAGATTGCAGAAGATGAAAAGAATCCTGGTCCCATTACCAGCATGCTGGCCGAGGTTGCCAGAAGACAACAGTGTTATATTACGGCGCCTGTGATTACCAGGAATGATGGCCGTTATTACAACAGTTCCATTCTGCTGAATCGCCAGGGCAAGATCGAGGGAGTTTTTCATAAAGTCAGGCCCACCGCCACGGAGATTGTGCCGCGTACATATTATAAAGGAGGCGGTATAACACCCGGAGCGCTGAATCCGCCTGTGTTCAAAACCGATTTCGGCACTGTGGGCATGCAGATCTGCGCAGATGCATCGTGGGATGAAAACTGGAAAGCGCTGAAGAAGAATGGGGCGGAAGTCGTTCTGTTTCCCTCACAAGGTCCTTACTCGAACACCTTGAGCGACCATGCGTGGGTGAACCACTACTATATAGTGTCTGCAACAGGTGAGGATGCGCGCATTCTGGACATGACAGGCGACGTGATTGCCTCCGATGGTGAATTTGCCCGGTGGGTATGTGCGCCCATGAATCTCGAGAAAGAATTCCTTCACATCTGGCCGCAGACGGTGAAGTTCAAGGATATTCAAAAGAAATACGGCCGCAAGATCCGCTTCAAAGTCTATCACCAGGAGAACTGGGCAACACTTGAAAGTCTCGACCCCGGGATCAAGGTACGAGACATCCTCAGGGAATACGATCTTCCTACCTATGATGAACAGATCCGGGAAGCGACGGAGATACAGAATAAGCACAGGGTTTGATTTGAAATCGGATGCCAGTTGCGAGGTTGCCGGTTGCCAGGTTACAATTCGTTGATCATCTCCAGTAAATTTTCAATGATTGCTTTTTCCGCTCCCGTCTTTGCTCTTGTGGAGTTCACCTCATAACCTCCCTCCGCATACGATTCTTCCGTAACGAGATAGCCACTGCTCCCGTTGCAATGGGTGATCATAAACGTATTGGTATAAGGCGATTGCTTTCTCATCCGCACACTGATCTGGTTGAAGACCTCGCCCGATACACCTGTCAGAATGATGTTACCGATCCGGAGCGCAGACAAGCGGATTTCAAGAGAACCATTTTTGGTGCTGTTCGGTTGTTGAAACCTTCCCGGCACGTCTTCATCTTTGGAAGCCACCGAGACCAGTCGCTGTGTGGCGCTGATCGTTCCACCGGAAAACATTTTCATTTCTTTTGACACACGAAGAGATTCTTTTCCAAGATCTTCTCCGATGGCGTCTTTACCGAATGCATACGCGTTGTTGTTTTCGAAATCAATGTGCGGACCATACAGTGGATTAATATCGCCGGATGCGCCGATGGTGACAGGTGCGACAAAGTTTTCCGGGAAATCTTTTTCAACATAGCGCGAGGCGGCTCCGGGCCAGTCGCCAGTGATCCTATAATTCTTAGGACCCAACACCACTGCATGGCAGGGCCAGTTCATCATGATGGAGACAGGCTTTCCGGCTTTGTCGTCGATGCGGATCACGCCTACTTCCTGATCGCACGGTCCGTAGGGATTTCTTCCCAGGGCAATCTGTCCTTTGCCATTTTGCGCGCGACGGTTGATATTCATCCTGCACTCGCCCTTGCCTGCGCCAATGTTCACCGGCACCATATTTTTCAATGCCGCGGCGGTGGTGCTTACAATTTTTTCCTTCAGCTCTTTTGTATAGTCAGCTACGTCCGGTGTGTTGCTTTCGTTGTAAACATTCGTAGAGGGGCCGTTATGATTGTGGACGGCTGAAAGAAATATGAAATCTCTCTTGATTCCTGTTTTCTTTTCGATGGCTTCGGTGGTCTCCAGCCAGAAGATGTTTGAGATCCCTACCAGTTCGGTTGAAATGATCGCGGCTTTGTTTTTGCCATCGCTGAAAACAATCACACGGGCATAGATGTCATCGTGTACGCCTTTGAAGGGATCCTTTCGTCCGCCATAACCGCTCATCGGAATGGGCTTTGAAGGAGTGATGATGATTTTTGCGGCCCCGGCCATCAGATTGTTTTCCGGTCGCGCTGGTTCCTGACAGTGTGCGACGGAAGGTATCGCAACGCTGAAGACTGCTGCGAGTAAGAAGTAAAGGATACGCTTGTTCATAGTAATCAAGAAAAATTAAATAGTCAGTTAGAATTATTAATAATTTTAAATTCAATGGGCACAGCAGGATGCAAATCGAAGTGTGTCTTTTAAGATGTGATCTTCATGTTGATGGTCATTGATCAGGCAGATTCAAAGGAGCATTAAAAAAACATGCAATCCTTTGCGTCCGGATACCGGAATAAGCCTTTCATATAAATTTTCATCAGATTTCTGCGCTGCCCGATATTTTAGGAATTAAATCCGCCTACATTCGGGTACGCACCCGAAAATTAACAATTTAATAACGGGGATATTTCGGCTACAGGTAATTTGATTTAGATGGCGCGGCATTGAACGATGCGGGTCATCCGTAGTTTTGTTTAATGCACATCATTTGTTTTGAAGGGGCGCGAAGGGACTTTTTTGTATTGAAGTACGCGGGTACGTACCCGAAAGTGGCTCAGTACTAAAGGGTTAACGTATTTCAGGAGAAAAGACGGGTTTAAGAGAATGACAGCTTGAAAGAGCAATATCCATAGTAACGCACCGCAGATTCAGACTTATATCCAGGCTGATCTGGGCATCTCAGTTAAATACTGATCGCAATTGAAGTTTTTAAGATAAAGCCTAACCTATAATTATGAACAAAAATTTACTACACACTTGGAAGGACGGAAGTGTGCCAAAGTTATGCCCCTTGATCCGGGTGGCTTTGTACACCGTTTGCTTTGTAGTGGTATCGTTTACCACTGCATATTCACAAACCAGAACTTTGACAGGAACCGTATCGGATGCTTCCGGAACATTGCCGGGGGTTGCTGTTCTTGTGAAAGGAACCACCAACGGTACCAACACCGATGCCGAGGGAAAGTTTTCGCTTACGGTAAACGAGAACGCCGAGACACTCGTCGTTTCCTTTATCGGTATGGAATCTCAGGAAGTCCCTATCGGAAACCAGACCAGCTTCAACATTGTCCTTGCAGAATCTGTCACAACGCTTGAAGAAGTAGTGGTGGTAGGTTATGGCGAACAGAAGAAGGAGAGTGTTGTGGGTGCGATCGTACAGACGAAAGGTGAAGATCTCAAGCGTTCCGGTGGTGTTGTAAACGTAGCCCAGGCGTTGACCGGCCAATTGCCGGGTGTAACTGTTATCCAGGGAACCGGTGAGCCTGGCGCCGATGATCCGCAGATCCTTATCCGCGCGCAGGGTACCTGGAACAATTCCAACCCTTTGATCCTGGTCGATGGTGTTGAGCGCCGCATGAACGACATCGACATGAATGAGATCGAAAGTATTTCCGTTCTGAAAGATGCGTCCGCTACAGCGGTTTTCGGTGTGAAAGGCGCTGAAGGTGTAATCCTCATCACTACGAAACGTGGCAAGGTTGGCGCTCCGAAATTTTCCATAGATGCCAATTCAAACGTAAAATTTCTTTCCAAAACGCCTAATAAACTTAATTCCTACGAGGGCTTTCTCTATCGCAATAACAGTATCGAGTATGAACTTCCTGTCACGGAGTCTTCCTGGGGAATGATTATGCCGATGGAGCTAGTCAATCGCTACAGACAGCCACAGGCTCCAGGCGACGAATATATATTCCCCGATGTTGACTGGCCAAAAGAGCAGCTCAATGATTTTGCCCTTTCACATCGTGTAAACCTGAACCTTTCAGGTGGAACACAAACCGCCCGGTATTTCGGTTCTTTATCCTATACGCATGATGGAGACTTGCTGAACTCGGGACTGGATAACGGCAAGGGGTACAAATCAAAAAATGCCTATGACCGTTTTAATTTCCGGACGAACCTCGACCTCGACCTCACAAAGTCAACTACGTTCTCTGTTAACATAGCAGGTTATGTTGGTACGAAATTCGGAAATCCCGGCCAGGATATCTGGAGACCGTTCTATCAATCAGCGCCGCATACTTACCCTGCGCGTTTTCCTGACGGAGCCTGGGGATACACTCCATTATATAACATTCCGAACCCTTTGTATTTGCTGAACAACTATGGTGCACCCACTACGACGCGCACACAGGTAAATACAGACTTTGTTTTACAGCAGAAGCTTGATTTCATCACGAAAGGTTTGAGCTTCCGCGGATTGCTTGCTTATGACAATCTTTTCTACAGCACCGGTGGTATTTCTGACAATGGCAATGCCTTCCAGCGCTGGATCGATCCAAACATCATCAATATGCAGGAAGGGGAGAGCGAGGACGATTACATTTTCGGTACGATTGAAGCATCCGGGATCAACGATTTCGACTGGGTTCAGCAACCCATCAGCTACTTACCTGAGAATTCCAATAACCTCGGACAGGCTTACCGCAGACTCTTCTATCAGAACCAGCTGAATTATGCCCGCGTATTCGGTAAGCACGACATCGGGACAACGGTTGTAATGACACGCGAGCAATATGCGGAAGGCAGCATGTTCCCCCGCTATCGCGAAGACTGGGTGGGCCGAATTACTTACGCTTATGATGACCGTTATCTGTTCGAAACCAACGGTGCCTATAACGGCTCAGAGAAGTTTGCGAAAGAATATCGGTTTGGATTCTTCCCCTCCGTGGCCCTGGGATGGCGCGCTTCCAATGAAAGCTTCCTGAAGAACGTCGCATGGTTGAGCAACCTGAAATTCCGTTACTCCTATGGAAAAGTGGGTAATGACAACTTCAATGCTCCGCGCTGGGCTTATGCAACACAATGGGCTATTGATGACAGAACCAATTTCGGCGCTCCTAACAATGCGGCCAGTCCCTATGTGCAGTACACAGAGTCCGTCATTGGTAATCCCCACTTGCAGTGGGAAACTGCTGTGAAGCAAAACTTTGGTGTTGAGATCGCCGCATTTGAAAACAGGATCGGTCTGACAGTAGACCTTTTCAGGGATCACCGCGATAATATCTTCATGAGCGCCGGACAAAGAAGGATCTCCGACTACTTTGGCGCGCGCCCTGTTTCAGCGAACATCGGCGAAACCAAAAGTCAGGGTTATGAGGTTTCTTTGAATCTCCAGAACCAATATAACAGCCTGCATTACTGGGCTAACGTAAGCCATACTTACGCGAAGGATGAAGTTGTATTCATGGAAGATCCGGCCTTGTTGCCCGACTATCAGAAGGCCCAGGGATATCAGATCGGCCAGACGCGCAATGCTTTAACCGAAGGGTATGTGGATAACTGGGACGAGCTATATGCGACCACCTTCTGGCAGGTGCAGAATGGAAACAAACTTCCCGGAGACATGCGTGTTGTAGACTTCAATGGTGATGGAATTATCAACTCATTTGATTCTGCTCCTTACGGTTATCCTACACGGCCGCAGAACACCTATAATTTCTCTTTTGGAATCAACTACAAAGGTTTCAGTTTCATGGCCCAGTTCTATGGTGTGTATAATGTTCACCGAAGATATGGATGGTTCCTGGTGCCCTACAGCGATGCCGCTGAATTCGTCGTGTTCGGAAATAACCTCGACCAATGGACTCCGGATCACACAAACGCAACCTGGCCTGCACAACGGACTGGACGGAGCTACGATTTTGCCAATATCAACGCAGGTGACCGTTGGCTGGTCGATGCTTCCTTCTTAAGGTTGAAGACTGCCGAGATCGCTTACACCATGAATGGGAGCTGGCTGAAAAGCATTGGGGCAAGTTCGGCACGTATCTACGTGAATGGAAATAACCTTTTCTTCTGGTCTGACATGATGGATGACCAGGAAGGCCCCGGGGTAACCAACGGTGCGGGCTATCCTGTGTACAAGCGTGTCAACCTCGGTTTGAACGTTAACTTCTAAACAGAACAGGGCAATTATAAAAAAGAGATTTATGAGAATTTATAAACCAATATTGAAATACGTGGCTGCCCTGGTGCTGGGTCTCTTCGTCACAACTTCGTGCGAAGACTATCTGGATCAGTCACCCGAGGCCGCCATCACCGAGGACGATGTTTTTGGTAAATTCGTCACCTTTCAGGGTTACGTTGAAGACATTTATCAATGCGTCGTGGACGAGACCCTTGGCACGGATGCTCAGACGAGCTGGAATTTTGGGGATGACGTGATCGAAGACCGCGGTGATGCCATCGTCAGTCTTTACGACCAGGGCAATTACATGGCAGGCTGGACACATTGGAAAAGCAGCCAGTTCTGGGGTGACCTCAGTTTTCCCAATAACAATACCACGTCAGCAAAGGGCAAGAAAGGTTACTGGCAATCCGGATGGTACGGGATCAGGAAAGCAAATACTGCACTCAGGAACCTGAAGAAACTTACCGCCGGAACACAGGAAGAGCGTGACCTGATCGCTGGACAAGCCTATTTTTTCCGCGCTTATTTCCATTTTGAGATCATGCGCTCATGGGGAGGAGTGGCGTATATGGATACCGTGTTTTCTCCGACAGATGAAATCCGCCTGCCCCGCCTGTCCTATCGGGAATGTGCGATGAGGGCAGCGGACGATTTCAGAAAAGCGGCCGAACTGCTACCTGCTTCATGGGACGAAACGACCGTTGGCCAGGCTACCCTCGGCCAGAATGCCGGAAGGATCACCAAAGGCGCGGCCCTGGGTTATTTGGGTAAAAACCTGCTCTATGCAGCCAGTCCTTTAATGAATGGCGTTTCTACCGGAAACTATACGTATGATGAAGCGCTCTGCGCTGAGGCCGCAGAAGCCTTTAATGAAGTCATCAAATTGGCAGATCAAGGCTATCACGGTCTTGAAAGCTGGGCTACGTATAGCAAGAATTTTTATACCCTGACAAGGGAGATGCCGATAGGGAAGGAAATCATCTTCAACAACCCTGTCTTTATGTATAAGCGTTGGGATTATGGTGAAGCCAGCCTGCAGGCACTTGGCGGTTGGGGTATCTATGCATCGCCCACGGAAAATTATGTCGAAAATTTCGGGATGGCCAACGGTCTTCCTATTGGAGAAGGTGATTCCGGATACAATCCGCTGGATCCGTGGTCGAATCGGGATCCGCGCTTCTACTACAACATTGTTAAAGACGGCGACAGAATCGTTCAGAATTTTAACAACGCTGACACGTATGCGCAGTTTTACGTGGGAGGCCGTCATCGCAATCTCACCAACAGCATCACCGGTTACGGACATAAGAAGTTTACTCCGCTCACGGCAAACAAATATGACGTGGGTTATGGCAATAACTACTTTTACGAATGTCCGCAGATGCGTTTGGCGGATATTTATCTGATGTATGCTGAAGCCGTAAACGAAGCATTTGGTCCGACTGGAAGTGTGCCAGGCGGAATGACAGCGGTTGACGCTGTCAATCTTATCCGCACCCGCGCGACGGTTCCGAACGTGGACGCCCGGTTCCTGAACAAAGATGATTTCCGTGAGATCATCCGCCAGGAAAGAGCCGTTGAACTTGCTTTCGAAAGTCATCGCTGGTTTGACCTGCGTCGCTGGTATGTGTCACATCTGCCTCAGTACAGAGAAAAATATGTGCTGGAATACGACAAGGATCACACCTATTTCCAAAAGAAATTATACCATACGGTTGTCTTTGAAGAAAAGCATTACTGGCTTCCGTTCGCGGTAGGTCAGGTAACCTTGTACCCTGAGTTTAAACAAAATCCGGGTTGGTAGATGGAACATTGAAGCGTACGGATGTGAGAAAACCGGAATCCACCGAAGCACTCACATCCTTACCTTTCAGGATCCAAGGAGGAAGTAATCAATAGCATTAAAATTCGAAATAATGAATAAACGATTTACCCCATTTATTTTGGCGATCCTGCTCTTGAGTATGGCGGCCGGAAGTAGTTACGGACAGAACAAGAAGGAGCAGAAGTTGGTTACCGTCGAATCAACTGTAACTGACGCAGAGGGACAACCCATTCCAGGCGCAGTCATCTCTGGAAAAGAAGGTGCTTTGGAAGTATTATCCGATGCCAACGGGGAATTCACCATTCAGGTACCTGAAAATACTGACCTGCTGATTGAAGCGGATGGTTATGACGTGAGACGCATCACCATCTATCCCGATTCCAATACACCAGAAGTTCAATTGGACAAGGCCCTTTTCTCAAAGGAGGAGAGCAACCTGATAAACATTCCTTTCGGAAAGGTTATGCGGAAAGATGTAGTGGGTTCATTGACGGTAATTGATCCAAAGGAACTGGCTTTCTATGATAATACCCAAAACATCGTGGATGCGATCAGGGGAAGGGTACCAGGTCTTCTTGGAAACAGCAACATCCGCGGAACAGGCAATGCGCTGATCATCGTTGATGGAATTCCTCGCGATGCATCCAATATCAACCTTGCCGAAGTAGAACAGATCACTGTTTTGAAAGACGCCAATTCCGCCATTCTCTATGGCGTTCAGGCTCAAAACGGAGTCATTCTTGTGACGACTAAACACGGACAGGCATTTAAAAGAAAGATTGATGTCTCTTTTGAGCAAGGCATTTCTGAACCCATCGTGATGCCCAAATATCTCAATTCGGCCCAATCGATGTCGTTGTATAATGAGGCCCTGGCAAATGACGGCCGCCCTGCAGCTTTCACCGATTCGGTTATTAACCTTTACGCGGGGGGAACCAATCCTTATCTCTATCCGGATGTTAACTTTTATTCCGGCGAGTTTTTAAATAATCGCAAACCTTTCAGCCGCGTCATCGGTGAGTTTTCCGGCGGTTCCGAAGTCGCTCAGTACTTCGCAAGTGTAGGATGGACGCACTCCGAAAGTCTTTACAAACTGATCGAAGGAAACAATGGTGACGCAGACCGCTTTAACGTTCGCGCAAGTGTAGACTTCAAAGCCAACGATTTCATCAAAAGTAACATCGGTGCAGTCGTGATTTACGACCGGTTCAACAACCCCCATGGTAATTTCTGGGGCGATGCAGCGACCGTTCAACCTTATCTGTATCCTCAATTGATTCCGCTATCGATGGTGAATCAGGAAACTTTGTCAAGTGCTGTTGACCTGGCAAAAGTGGAGCGCGTCAATGGAGACTTTATTCTTGGCGGAACTCCGCAGTACAAGAGCAATGCATATGGTAACATGCTCTTTGCAGGATACAACCAGAATATCCAGCGTACCATTCAATTCAACAATTCAATTGACGTAGACCTGCGCAATGTCACAGAAGGTCTTAAATTCAAAACCTACCTGAGTTTTGATGTATACAATACCTTTAATCAGTTTGTGAGAAATGATTATGCCGTGTACCAACCTGTATGGGCGAAGAACGCTGATGGCACGGACTACATCGCCAACCTCAGTCAGATAGGCACAGACCTGTCTACCGGTGTTGAGAACCTGGATGGCGCAGGCTTCCTCCGGCGCACAGGTGCTTACGCCATGCTTGACTACGGTCGTACTTTTAATGAAGATCATTCCCTTTCTGCCAGCCTCCTTGGCTATTTTGACAAAGTGAATATTGAAGCTGTTACGATTCCTATCAAGCATTCACATCTTGGATTGCGTGTAGCCTATGGTTTCCGGAATAAGTACCTCGTTGACTTCAGCAGTGCTTATGTAAACGGTTTTAAATTGGCGGAAGGCAACAGAGGAGGATTTTCGCCATCGCTCGGTGTTGCATGGGTTGCTAAAAACCTGGATTACACGGAAAGCGGTCCTGTTAACTATCTGAAAGTAAGACTTTCCGGCGGTATTATTAATACAGAATTCTCCGGAACCAACTATCGGTTGTACGAAAATACATTGTCGCAAGGGGGAGGGTTCAGCTGGTTTGACGGCGCGCGCAGCAATCGCGAAACGCTCATCAACCGTTCAGCCAACCCGGATCTCACCTTTGAGAAGGTAAAAAATCTGAATTTAGGTTTGGAGGGATATTTTCTGAACAGGGCGATTTATGTCGATGCCAACGTCTTCACCACCAGGAATTCCGGGCAGGTTGTTCAACGGACTATCTATCCGGGATTCATTTCGAACTATCTTCCCTATGAGAACTTCAATGAAACCGGCTATACAGGTGCAGAGTTAGGCTTGATCTGGTCAAAGGCACTGGGTGATTTTTCTCTCGATCTTGGAACCAATTTCCTCTACGTTACTTCGAAGGAAGTAAAGCGTGATGAGGTTTGGCAAAACGAATATCAGTACCGCGAAGGACGTCCTGCGGATGCTCTCTACGCACTGGAAGCGCTTGGCCTGTTTGCCGATGATGCTGATATCCAAAATAGTCCCGTTCAGGCTTTTGGCGAAGTACGCCCAGGGGATATCAAATACAGGGATCAGAATGGCGATGGTATCATCAATCAGAATGATGAAGTGATGATCGGAAATTCACAGCCGCGGTTTTCTTATGGCCTCCATGCGACGCTCCGGTATAAGAACCTGAGTCTTTTCGCTATTGGAAATGGGACGACCGGTTCCGACCGCTATTTCGGTGGCCAATATTTCTGGGTGCAGGGCAATGACCGGTACTCGGAAGAGGTATTGGGTCGCTGGACGCCTGCGACTGCGTCTACTGCTACCTATCCGAGATTATCATCAGGCAACAGCCCGAACAATTTCCGGAATTCAACTTACTGGCTATACGACAACAATTACTTTAGCCTGAGCCGCGTTCAATTGAGCTATGACCTGCCGAAAACGATTACCGGCCGTTGGGCTGTAAAGAACGTCGGATTTTACGTACGGGCAATGAACCTGGCCATGATCGGCAAGTATGCAGATAAAGCGCAGCTGAGAATCGGGGGAGAGCCGAACTACCGCAGCTATGCCCTTGGCGCCAGACTTACCTTTTAAGACATAAAAAATCAATAGCATGAAGGCAAAAATATTATTAGTTCTGTTTCTCGGATCGGTGTTGAGTGCCTGTGAATTGCTCACAGAACCGGAATTAGACAACCAGTTTACTGAGGACCGTGTTTTGAAAGACCCGGCATTTGCCGAGGGACTTCTGTTGAGGAGTTACCGGCTACTTCCCACAGATTATACTTTTGAAGAAGTTGCGACAGACGATGCCGTTTCCAATCAAAGGGGAAATGGTTATCTGCGCATGGCCACCGGCGAATGGTCATCTCAATTCAATCCCCTGGATAACTGGGGTTCATCCTATGACGCCATTTTTAACCTGAATTATTTTCTATCAGTAGTAGACCAGGTTGAGTGGAGCTGGCAGAGCGCGGCACGCAATGAAGAATTCCGTGCCCGTTTTAAAGGCGAAGCGCTGGCCCTCCGGGCATATTTTTATTTCCAGTTACTGGAAAGATTTGCAGGCGTCGGTGCGAATGGCGAAATGTTGGGTGTTCCCATTGTTACAGAGGTCATCGGAACCGAAGACAATTGGAAATTGCCACGCAATACTTATCAGGAGTGCATCACCCAAATCCAGCAAGATCTCGATCAGGCTGCGACATTGTTACCCTATATCTGGGCAGATGTTGATACCCCGGATGATGAGGCAGACGCCGTTCATAACAGAACCCAGGGAAAACAAAATCAGAATCGCATCAACGGCAAAATTGTCAAGGCGCTTGGGGCACAAGTTGCACTTCATGCTGCAAGTCCTGCATTTAACCTTGACGGAAGCACCGACGAGTATATTGCCGCCGCTGCTGCTGCTGCCGATCTGATCAATGAGATCGGTGGTATTAGCGGCCTGGCTCCCGCGGGTGTTAAGTTCTATGATCAGGATGCGGACATCACCAACCCTGAAATTTTCTGGCGCGGAGATTTCTCCAATAGCAACGTACGCGAACTGAACAATTATCCTCCCTCCTTATTTGGAAATGGCAGGGTGAATCCTACACAAAACCTGGTCGATGCCTTCCCGGCGAAAAATGGTTATCCCATTGGCGATGCTGCAAGTGCTTATGATCCCGCAAATCCGTATGCAAACAGGGATCCGCGGTTGGCGGCTTATATCATTCATGATGGCAATAAGTTGGGTACCAACACCATTGAAACAGATTTGAGCAGCCCGGTAAACGGGCTCAATAAAGTTGTGGATTACTCTACGCGTACCGGATATTACCTGTTGAAATTGCTGCGTCCGGATGTAAACTTAAATCCGACGGCGATCAATACCAGACGCCACTTTTACACACACATTCGCTATACTGAGATTTTTCTCATCTATGCAGAAGCCGCAAATGAGGCTTATGGACCTGATGATGCAAATACCGCGGGTTTCAGTGCGCGCCAGGTAATGCAGGCGATCCGCCAGAGAGCCGGCATCAGCCAACCCGATAATTATCTTGCGTCTCTTACCACGAAGGATCAAATGCGTGAACTGATCCGCAACGAAAGAAGGCTGGAACTTTGCTTCGAAGGGTTCCGTTTCTGGGACCTTAGAAGATGGCAGGAAAATCTGGGTGAGCCTGCAAAGGCAGTAGCGATCGATAACGGAGCCTACAATGTTATGGAAGTTGAAAACAGGGTATATCCCGCACATGCCATCTATGGCCCCGTTCCTTTCAGCGAAACGATCAAGTATGAAGGATTACTTCAGAATGAAGGTTGGTAGAAGGAAAAAAAACAGTAAAGACAACAATATCAGCATATGAAAAAAATACTAGCGATATCAGGAGCACTTCTCTTAAGTTTAGGGATTTTGGTTTCCTGCCAAAACGATGATTGGGAGTTTCCCGATTTTGACTATACGACCGCTTACTTTCCCTACCAGTTTCCGGTAAGGACCCTGGTGCTGGGCGATTATTATTTCGACAACAGCAATGACAATGCACATAAGTTCATGGTCAGCGCTACCATAGGCGGCGTGTATGAAAATGAAAAAGAGGTGACCGTGGATATCGTTGTTGATGAAACGCTAACCCAGAACCTTTATAATGGCAATACCGGTGGATTGCCTGTGAAAGCAATGCCCAGCAGCTATTACACGTTGGGTAGCAGTCAGATCGTGATCCCCAAAGGTCAGACCTTTGGAATGGTCGAAGTGCAGTTAACGGATGCGTTTTTCGCCGACACGCTTGCCATCGGTCAGCACTATGTGATCCCTTTGAGGATGGTAAGCGCCAGCACCGACTCTGTACTTCAGGGACAACCTGGTGTATCTAATCCAGATCCCCGCGTTGCCTCCAATTGGGTGATTGCTCCCAAGAATTTCACCTTGTTCGGAGTGAAGTACGTGAATGAATACCACGGTAAATATCTCCTCAGGGGAGGTTCTGTAATCAAGGATGCCACGGCGACGCCTACAGATACAATCGTTTATCGCCAGGTATATGTTGAAAGAAATCCCGTGGTTAGCGTAAATACGAATTCGTTAAACTCCGTCACTTACAGCAATACCATCCGCGCCTCCGCCGGGAGTCCCGGCACTTTCAAAATGCTCATTACATTTGATGAAAGCGGGAATGGGGTGATTACGAATTCTGAAGATACTCCTGTCTTCCCTGTAACCGGCACCAGCAAATTTGTAAAGGGCGCCGAAGAATGGGGTAACGAAAAGCGTGACGTGATCTACCTGGATTATCAGATCACCGAAGGTACGAATACCCACCACGTTGCTGATACCCTTGTTTTCCGCGACAAAGCCGTGAAGTTCGAGGAGTTCAAACCTGTAGTGCAGTAATTTTTTCTAATTTATATCTGAGGAGTGAAAACTGAGACGGCCTTCGGGCCGTTTCTTTT
>JBARAD010000034.1:0-1786 GCA_049791675.1 Chryseosolibacter sp. | reverse complement strand
TGTAGTGGTAGTTGACCACCACATAAGGGAACTTCTCGAAGTCGGGATGCAAGGCCATACACAGAAGCCCTTTCGTTCCAGATCTCAGCACTTCCGGCATGTGCAGCACCAGCTTTCTCTCTCCTGTTAAAGGATTTAATTTGCTAATGGAGCCGCCCTTTTCCGTATACCAGATCCAGTTGTCGGGTCCCCAGGTGATCTCCCATGGCGCGTCCAGATTTGTGGCGATGACGTCTATGGAAATTGATGCTGAGTCGCCGCTATTGACCGGTTCAATCGCGGATATCAAATCATCGCCTCTTGTCGAAGTACTGTCCCGTTGATCGAAGCAGGAAACCATGAGCATGGCAAAAATGAACGTGAGTATTAACTTCATATAATTTCGCATCTTCAGATGTTGCGAATGATAAAGATAGCCTTTTGTCTATTTGCAGCTGGACCGGTTACAAAAAAACGCGTAGGTTCAGTCCCCCTAAAAAGGCCCCCGGCAGATCACAATCCGGACCCCCTCCGTACTAAGAAAAGCATCACCGCATTTTGCTAAGCAGGATCAGGAGCTTTGCGTTGAATGGATTCTAATTTCGCGATCAGTTCGGACAGCGCCTGCTTTATCCCTGCTGTCTCCACTTTCTCCTGCATAGACTTTGCGGTAGCCAACATTCGTGTAATTCGCGTTTGGAAACAGTATGCCTATCGCCTGCTTACGTCGCATTCGCAGGAGGAGCGGAGCGGATCTTACCAGTGAGGTAACGGAGAGCGTATGCGCCTCCCCCGCCCGCCAGAAGAACAATACCGGGCTGCATTGGAACATAAAAACGATTGTCCCAATCAACGGCCGCGACTCCAATCAAAATACAATTGACGATTATTACGCTCAAAGAAAACCATGCAACCGATAGAACATCCGACCTGCGCAAGCCGATAATAAACAGCAAATAGATCACAGTCAGCCACACAGCTGTGTACGTATTGTGTAAAAAAGAAAAATAGGGCCTGGTGCCGGTTATCAAATAGCAGATCTTCAACGTTGCCGCAGCAACAAAATGACCTGGATTATGCCATATGAAATAAACTATCTTATATAAAGGCCTCCATTCAGGATCGGGCATGACCAAACCCGTCGTATTCAGCCGAAGATCTTTATCATACAATCTCTGGCCCTCCATTAAATCCATATACGTGATGATATTACCTTTAGCATACTGCTCGGTAAGATCCCAGTAATTGAACATGAAAGATGTGCCGGCAAAAGCAACAAGCGCAAAACAAATTAACAGCGAGACCCTGAAAAAAGGTCTGGCAGTCAGCAAATTCCAATACCGGACAAAAAAGTATATCGATACGCCAACGGCAACCAAAACACCCGTTGGCCTGGTTAAGAGGCATGCAACGACGGTCAGACTCAATACGATATAGTCTTCCAAACTATTTTTAAAAACCACCAGTCTCATGATCACAATACAGATCAGACTACACGCGATTGATTCCGTCATGATCGTAGTGTTCCATTGGATCACATCCCACCAGCAGATATAAATCACAGCCGAAACCAACCCGGCAACTGAATCCTTAAACAACAATGCAGCGGCACGATACAGGCATAACGCGGCAATACCCGACAGCAAACATTGAAAGACAACGAAAGGGATAACAGCGTCTCCAAAGATCACTTTGAAGAGCGCCATCAATGAAATTGGCAGAGCGTAAAAGATATGATGAAACACCTCAAACGCTCCATGCATCAAAAAAAAGTCCGCCGCCTCGAAGTATTCTCGCGAATCGAATA
>JBARAD010000033.1:0-21748 GCA_049791675.1 Chryseosolibacter sp. | reverse complement strand
GAAAAAAATTGCCTGCCTTCCCGTTACAATGATTTGAAAATGTGGATTTCTATGATAGCCGGGCATGGACAGGTTCAACTTGCTTCGGCTAACGATCCTATCGAAGGAGGGCGAAGGGTCATTGCCTTTTATCGACCTTCCTATTACCTGCCTTCAACCTGTATAAGGTCAAAACGAGAGCGGATATCCTCACCTCAAACCACAAGAGAACCTGGACCTGATCCTTGGCTGAGCTTCCGTGACCGGGTCGGTCGGAGTTCTACTTCAGGTGCTCCTTGAAGAAGTCAATCGTCCTTTTCCATGCCAGTTCAGCAGCCGCCTTGTCATAACGGGGCGTTGTGTCATTGTGAAAGCCATGGTTTGCATTTGGATACATGTGGGCCGTGTAATCGTTGTTTTGCTCCTTGAGCGCTTTCTCATAAGCAGGCCAACCTTCATTTACGCGTGTGTCAAGTTCTGCATAGTGCAGCAGGAGGGGGGCCTGGATCTTTGGAACGTCCTCAGCGGCAGGTTGACCACCGTAGAATGGAACTGCTGCCGATAAGTCCGGGAGGCGCACGGCCATCATGTTGGCAATCCAGCCGCCAAAACAAAAGCCAACAACGCCAACCTTTCCATTACAGTCTTCATGACCTTTCAGGTAATCGTACGCAGCGACAAAGTCCTCAAGCATTTCATTCCTGTCGCGCTTACTTTGAAGTTCCCGGCCCTGGTCATCCGTTCCGGGATAGCCGCCCAGAGGAGTTAACATATCCGGTGCGATGGAAATGAATCCTGCAAGCGCGGCTCTTCTGGCAACGTCTTCAATGTGCGGATTCAGTCCCCTGTTTTCATGAACCACCACGATGCCACCCAGCTTTTCTCTTGCGTCCGCAGGCTTTGACAGCAAGGCCTTGATTGTTCCGGCGCCTTTTGAAGATTGGTAGTTGATGTATTCCGATTTCAATCTTGGATCATTCTGCTGGACCTGAATTGCACCTTTGTAGTCGGGCATGAGGAAACTCATCAGCGATGCAACAGTCACACTGCCCACGGCATAGGTGGAAAGCTTCTGCACAAATTCACGCCTGTCGATCCTGTTGTGAGCATAGTCATCGTAAAGGTCGAACACTTCTTGTCTGATGTCTTCTTTTTTGATCGCGTTCATAGGATGGGTGGATTAATAGCGTCACTGATGCAACGCCAAAGGGAGCCTTGTCTGCAGTTTTCCCTTTGGTACTTAAAGGTAACTCCGGGAGACATTCCGTCCAAAAATAAATACCGCTTCACACCTGGCTCGAAGCCAGTGGAATCCACCCAGGGTTGACTCCCAGGGGTGTCGTGGAACTTACATAGACGCCGGTAATTCGTTGCGCATCATCTCCCCGGTCAGATTCCCTGGGCGCAGATGTCAGGTCGTCCGACATCATGTGACCGGGCTCAACGCGCAGTACTAATGCCGCTTCAGGTTTCTCTAAGACGGAGGGGCTTGCCGCAGCTAATTTCCGGCGCTGGTTCCGACGGAAAAGAATTATCATTCAATGCATTGAATTTATTCAGGGTTTTTGAAACTTCAACAAACGAATGAAGAAAGTTAAATTCTGAATCCGCATCGCGATTGTCATCGTACAACGTGATCCGGCAGCATCGAAACCACTCCTAAAAGCGTTAAGCATCATGTCATGATCGTCGACTGCGCAGAATATTTTGAGGGCAAAAGGGTCGCCAAAGTCGAGGTTGCGCACATCAATGAGGTGCTTCAGAAGCTTAACCGGTTTATCTGGATCGGAATGCAGGAACCCGATGATGCAATGCTCAAAACCATTCAAAAGGAATTTGGGTTACATGATCTTGCCATTGAAGACGCGCTGCGCGCTCACCAGCGACCGAAGATAGAATCCTATGGGGAAACGCTGTTTGTCGTACTCCGCACCGTGCAAATGAAGGAGAGGCGTGTTGAGTTGGGCGAAACTCATTTTTTCATCGGTCACAATTTTATCGTTAGTGTTCGTCATGGATCGTCGATTGCTTATGTTGACGTGCGGGCCAGATGTGAAAGTACACCGCACCTGTTAGCCAAAGGCCCTGCGTTTGCGCTCTATGCCTTAATGGACTCGATTGTGGACCAGTATTTTCCGGTGATCAGCGCACTCGAAGATGACCTTACTGCTATCGAAGAGAATATATTTCATGAAAAGCTGAGAAGAGATAATACCGCGAGGATCTATCATCTGAAACGTCAACTGCTGGATGTGAAGCGATCGGTTTCACCGCTGATTGATATTTGTAACCGGCTTATGCGCTTTGATCTGAAATTGATCGATGATGAGACGAAGCCTTATTTCCGGGATATTTATGACCACGCTGTGCGCATTAACGAGATGGTGGACAATTCACGCGAATTGTTATCGGCTGCGCTGGAGGCGAACCTTTCGATGATCAGCATTTCACAAAATGAAGTCGCAAAACGGTTTGCAGGATGGGCGGCACTGATCGGAGTGCCTACGATGATTGCCGGAATTTATGGAATGAATTTTTCTCACATGCCGGAGCTGGCGTGGGAGTGGAGTTATCCGGTCGTTATTGCTGGCACGATCGCGATCTGTTTATTTCTATATATGCGTTTCAAACGGTCAGGCTGGCTGTAGCCAAATGTGCGGGCGCATCTTGACGGCCAATAAGGGTGAACGCTTGCGCAATGAAACTCGTAACGGGCCTGGCTTATTAAACAGAAAACCGACAAAGTGCAGTGTTCCACCAGTTTGATGACCCAATTACATCGCTCCCAGTTGTTTCAAAAACTTTTCTGAATTGGCTTTTACGTTTGCTGCGGGATTGAGGCCCAACGACCTCTTGAAACATTTGATTGCGTTTGATTTATCGCCCTTCGTTGCGTATGCTTCACCGAGGCTATCCCATGCATTGGCGCTTTTCGGGAATCGCTCGGTATTCAAAACGAACACTTCAATGGCCGTATCATGGGTTCCCTGTCCGAGCAGCTGGTAACCATAATTATTGAGTTCAGTTTCCGTGCCCGTAGCCATCGCCTCCTGCATAAGTTTATCTCCTTCCGCAGTATTCCCGGCCTGTTTCAAAAGTCCGGCTTTGATCTGCTTTGTGGCAAAGCTATTATTCTGTGCCAGCGCCTGATCGATCCATCCCATCGCTTTTTCATGATTGACGTTGTTTTGAAGCGCATAACTGGCGGCGCTGATAAAACCCTGGGGTGTGAATCCAGCCGGGCCTTTCAATTCCTGTTCCGCATTTGTCATAACAATTTCATCGACCGCGAATTCCAGTTTTACAGGAAATTGCTTTTTCTCCCAGTTCAATACCAGTTCTCCTGTATTTTTGGTCAGATTGATAAAGTCGTATGTGAGGAATTCAGTATGGGGGATTTCCCTGAGTTTGATCTTTGCCCTGAGCTGATCGTTGGCAGGATCGTACCAGTAACTTCCCCAGGATTGGTGGTCTTTGGATAGGACAACTTCGCCGGTGTTGTCAGCATTCACCGTGAAGAACAATCCATAAGATCCTGCAGGTACGGTGGTGCCTTCCACTTTCACGGGATGAGAAAAAACAATGACCGTGTTTTCATTTGCCCCCGCGCGCCATGGTGCTTCTTTCCGGGCACCGAAACCCTCTACGTTCCATCCATAAGGCACCAGCGCACCCCATATCTGGCGTCCCTTTACCGCTGGACGGGAATAGTGTACAGTAACAGTGGATATGCCGATCGTTTGTGTCATGCTGGCCGCCGGACTGGCGGTCCGGGGTGTTGTGATGGGCTGAGCAATCGCCTGAACAGCAAGCGCTGTAAGGCAAATCATCGGGATTGCTCTGAGAATGAGCGAGAGCTGCTTAAGCTTGCGTGAAGGTTTCATGTTGAAATCATTTAGAAATGTAAAGGCGACCATCTGAAAAAAATGTATGATACAAATTGCAAAAAAAAGAACGGGAAAAAGTATTTCCGGGGATTGCTTTTGTCATCCGAGTATCTTTTTCATCGGCAGCATTTACCACAAAATGGGGGAGAGGACTTTTGGGATGAGTCTACGTTACCCTTACGAAGATGTCCATGCCTGCAGAATGAAACTAATAGAAGTCGTTCCCGGTAAGAAAGTTGTCTGCCAGGTGGTGGCCAACTATTTTATTTTACGAAGGATAAAGGCGAATGCCCTGACGCGAAAATCATTTTGATATCTCCGGACAGGATCGCACGACACCTGTGTGGTGGCAATCGATTTGCAAAGGCAGGGCGGATCGCATTGACGTTCAACGCAATCGTTAGCAGTCCGCTATTTTTACGGACACTTGTGTGAGCAATCATCTTTATATACATTTGCTGCCCGATGAAGTCGATTCTGGTTCGGTATGTTCTGTCGCTCTGTATTCTGCTGTTAAGCGGATATGGGCAATTGCATGCGCATGCATCGCGTACTTCTATTCACAGTTCTTCATCTGGAACCGTTGAAAGATCAGAACAGGTCAGCTTTGAGGCTCCAAAAAATAATCTTCCTTCGATCAGACAGCTTAGCGCTCCGGATCGGCCCCGGATCTCTATAATAGATGCTCAGGAGGTCAGGGAGGAAGACGAGCACGATTTGATTCCGGCTAAAAAGAAACGTCAATTTGGAACGGATGAGTTTGCTGCTGTTTTTTGCGCGCTGACCCGCGGGTATTTTCTGAGTTGTATCCAGGAAATTTTGCCCTTCTTTAACTTTTTTTCGGATACTCCGTCGTTTCGCCGGCACCTCATCCTTCAGGTGTTCCGGATTTAATAACTCCGCAGGCATATTCTGAATTGCCTGATCATCCACTTTCCTGTTTTTTATTGTGTGCGTCCGATAGCTCCAGGCTAATGGGATGCCCAGTATGTATAGTGCTGTAAGCACTCCTAAAAATCTATCAAAACCGAATCATGTGAAAAAGCAAAATTATTTCAAGATCAGTATTCTGGTCATGGGCTTTTGTGTCTTGTTGTGCCAGACAAGCTGTCAACCCGAAAAAGCAGAAGGAAAGGAAACAGAAGCGAGGTTTCTCGTTACCAGTCCTTTAAAAATGGATACTTCAATTATTAATAATTACGTAGCGCAGATCCGTTCAATACGACATATCGAATTAAGAGCGCAGGAGAGGGGTTATCTGCAGAAGATATTTGTAGATGAAGGCCAGTTTGTGAAGCAAGGGCAATTATTGTTTCAGATCATGCCCAGGCTGTATGAAGCGGAACTGCAGAGAGCCCAGGCTGAAGTCAGTTTTGCTGAGATCGAATACGTGAATACGAAGAGTCTGGCAGACAGTGGCGTCGTCGCTCCGAATGAGCTGGCCATGGCCAGCGCAAAACTCGACAAGGCTAAGGCCGAATTGGCGCTGGCCCAGGTTCATCTCGACTTTACACGGATCAGGGCGCCATTTGACGGCATCGTCAATCGGCTTGAGGTGCGGCTGGGAAGTCTTGTAGATGAAGGCGAGTTGCTTACCGACCTGTCGGACAACAGTAAGATGTGGGTTTATTTCAATGTTCCGGAAGCTGAATATCTCGACTACAAGATGAAGGCCAGGAAGGACAGCGTCATGCATGTAAAACTGCTCATGGCCAATCAGAAGATGTTCAAATATCCCGGAGTGGTTGAGACGATTGAAGCCGATTTTAACAACGAGACGGGCAACATCGCTTTCCGTGCGACCTTCCCCAACCCTGACGGACTGTTAAGGCATGGCGAAACCGGGAATATACAAATGCTCGTTCCCCTTGTACACGCACTGATCATACCTCAGAAAGCCACCTTTGAGATCCTGGAAAAGAAGTATGTTTTTGTGGTGGATGAAAACAACATAGTACGGCAAAGGGAAATTACCGTTGGTGCCGGATTGGAAGACCTGTATGCTGTGAGCGACGGGTTAGCCGAAAGCGACAAAATACTTCTGGAGGGTTTGCGTAAGGTCAGGGATAACGATAAGATCACCTATGACTTCGAGGAACCTGGAAAGGTAATCTCCACGCTGAAAGTCTACGCAGAATAACTCAGGTATCTAAAAGCTTTTATCATGTTTAATAAGTTTATCCATAGGCCGGTCCTATCGATCGTGATCTCCGTGGTCATTATCTTCATGGGCATACTGGCCATTAAGACACTACCGACATCTCAGTTCCCGTCCATTGCGCCACCACAGGTGAACGTATTTATTGCTTATCCGGGCGCCAGTGCCGACGTACTGGTTCAATCGGTACTCATTCCGCTGGAGAAGTCTATCAATGGAACTCCGGGCATGCGTTACATGACTTCCGACGCAACCAGCGCGGGGGAGGCTACCATACAGGTTGTTTTCGACCTTGACGTAGATCCCAGCCAGGCGGTGGTGAACGTGAAGAACCGCATTGAGCAGGTATCCAACAGGCTGCCTCCACTCGTACAGCGCGAAGGTATCATCGTGACGCCTATGCAGCCTAACATGCTGATGTATGTAAACCTCTACAGCAAAGATGAAAAGGCTGACGAAAAATTTCTCTACAATTTTGCAAGCGTCAACATATTACCGGAGCTGCAAAGGTTGAAAGGGGTTGGGCGGACACAAATCCTCGGCAGCAGGCAATATGCCATGCGCATCTGGCTGAAACCGGATCGCATGCGGGCGTATAACGTCTCAACCGAGGAGGTGATGGAGGCGCTGGAAGAACAAAGCATCATCGGTGCGCCCGGAAGACTCGGAAGGGCCGATGGCAAGCGCTCGCAGTCTCTGGAATACGTTTTGACGTATCAGGGACGGTACAGCGAGCCGGAGCAGTATGAAAATGTAATTATTCGCGCCACGTCAGAGGGAGAGATCCTTTACCTCAAAGATGTCGCGGAAGTGGAGTTCGGAAGTGAATTCTATGACATTTATTCCAAATTGGATACACATCCTTCCGCTGCGATCACACTCAAACAAAACTATGGCAGTAATGCAAGCGATGTAATTGAGATTGTAAAGGCTAAGCTTGAGGAGATCAAGGCCAGCTCCTTTCCTCCGGGAATGGAGTACGAGATCAGTTACGATGTTTCAAACTTCCTGAATGCCTCCATAGAGAAAGTGATCCATACGCTGGTTGAAGCGTTTATCCTGGTGGCGCTGGTAGTGTTCCTGTTTCTTGGAGATTGGCGGTCTACGCTGATTCCAACGCTTGCTGTTCCGGTATCGCTGATCGGCACGTTTTTCTTCATGCAGTTCTTCGGACTCAGTATCAACCTGATCACCTTATTCGCGCTTGTGCTTGCCATCGGAATCGTGGTGGATAATGCTATTGTGGTGGTAGAGGCCGTTCACGCCAAGATGGAGGAAGAGAACCTCTCACCATACAAAGCTTCCAAGAAAGTACTTCATGAGATCAGTGGCGCGATCATCGCAATCACGCTGGTGATGACGGCGGTATTCATTCCTGTGGCATTCATGTCGGGGCCGGTGGGTATATTCTACAGACAGTTTTCAATCACGATGGCCACCGCCATTGTTCTTTCCGGCGTGGTGGCACTCACCCTGACACCCGTCCTCTGCGCCATGCTCCTCAAGAACACGCACGGACAGCCAAAGAAAAAATCACCTTTAACAAGGATGCTCGACGGCTTCAACAGGGGATTCGAAAAAGTTACCGGACGATATGTCGGACTTCTGAACCGGATTGCAAACCGGAGCGTAGTTACTTTCGGGATGTTGCTTCTTTTCTGTGTGGCGATATGGGCGACAAGTAACACACTTCCTTCAGGCTTTATTCCTGCCGAGGATCAGGGGATGATTTATGCCATTATTCAAACGCCTCCGGGTGCAACGCTCGAGCGGACAAATGATGTCGCCCGTGAGCTGCAAAAGATCACGGAGGAGGTTGAAGGGGTTGAATCTGTTTCTGCCCTCGCCGGTTACGAAGTGCTGACAGAAGGACGCGGATCGAACGCAGGAACTTGTCTTATCAACCTGAAGAACTGGTCAGAGCGGGAACACACCGCTGAAGAGATCATCGAGGAACTGGAAGAAAGGGCACATGAAATTCCGGGTGCGACGATCGAGTTCTTTGAGCCTCCGGCCGTACCGGGTTATGGTGCAGCGGGCGGATTCGCCTTACGCCTTCTCGATAAAACGAATACCGGTGACTATAAGGCGTTTGAAAAGGTGAATGACGATTTCATGAATGAGCTGAGAAAACGCAAGGAGCTGAAAGGTTTGTTCACCTTTTTTGCGGCGAACTATCCTCAGTATGAGCTTGAAATTGATAATAAAGCTGCCATGCAAAAAGGCGTCTCGATCGGCACCGCCATGGACAACCTGGGAATTTTGATCGGCAGTACCTACGAGCTCGGTTTTATCCGCTTCGGCACTTTTTACAAAGTGTTCGTGCAGGCCTCGCCTGACTACAGGAGATTACCCGAGGACCTTTTGAATCTGTATGTGAAAAATGATCACGAGCAGATGGTTCCTTATTCGGCTTTCATGAAGATTAAGAAGACCCAGGGCCTCAACGAGATCACCAGGTACAATATGTACACGTCATCGGCGATCAATGGAGCTCCCGCAGCGGGATTTAGTAGCGGAGAAGCGATCAAGGCTATTCAGGAGGTCGCGGCCAACACACTGCCGCGGGGATATGATATCGACTGGGCCGGCCTTGCTAAAGACGAGGTTGCAAGAGGAAATGAAGCGCTTTATATCTTCCTCATCGTACTGGCATTTGTTTACCTTGTTTTGGCTGCGCAATATGAAAGCTTTGTATTGCCATTGGCCGTAATTCTTTCACTTCCCGCGGGAGTCTTTGGATCATTCATGCTGCTGAAGCTGATGGGTCTGGCGAACGACATTTATGCACAGGTGGGATTGGTGATGTTGGTCGGTCTGCTGGGTAAGAACGCCATCCTGATTGTGGAATTCGCCGTTCAAAAACATCGTCAGGGGATGACGGTGCTCGACGCAGCGATAGAAGGTGCGAAGGTGCGTTTTCGTCCGATCTTAATGACTTCATTCGCGTTCATCGCGGGATTGATCCCACTGGTTTTTGCCTCCGGCCCAGGCGCGATCGGTAACCGTACCATCGGAGCATCTTCACTCGGAGGTATGCTTCTCGGCACAGTCTTCGGCGTGATCGTCGTCCCCGGATTGTACTACATGTCCGGTAAGATGATAGAAAACCGTGCGCTGATCAGGGATGAAGAAGAAAATCCGCTGAGCGAGGAATTTGCGCCCGCTGAAGAATTAGATGAATTAACCGAAGAGGATCATAAAAAATGAATAGAATAATATATCAATGCCTGGGTGTAGCCGGCATAGCATTAGCCTGTTTTGGTTGCACGCCTGCCATCGTTCAAAAGACCGCGAACACAACAATGCCTGCGCGTTACCATGACGCGCAGGATACTGCCAACGTCGCCAAAGTGCAATGGTCGGAATTTTTTACCGATCCTTATCTGAATGCCCTGATCGATACTGCGTTGGACAACAACCAGGAATTGAACATTACCTTACAGGAAATTGAAATTTCAAGAAATGAAATACGCGTGAGGAAAGGGGAATACTTGCCTTTCGTTCATCTGCAAGGTGGTGCCGGAGTGGAGAAAGTGGGCCGTTATACGCATCAGGGAGTAAGCGATGCAACTACTGAATTCGAACCGGGAAAAGAAATGCCTGAACCTTTACAGGATTACCTGGTGGGAGCATTCGCTTCATGGGAAGTTGATATCTGGCATAAGCTGCGCAATGCAAAAAAGTCGGCGATGTTCCGGTACCTGGCATCCACTGAAGGAAAGAATTTTATGGTGACGAACATGGTTGCTGAAATCGCGAATTCTTACTACGAATTGATGGCGCTGGATAATCAGCTGGATATCCTCAAGAGTAACATCCGGATACAGGAGAATGCGCTGGAAATAGTAAAGCTGCAAAAGAGCGCTGCCCGGGCGACGGAGTTGGCGGTACGTAAATTTGAGGCAGAGGTGTTCAAAAACCAGAGCCGTCAGTACTTCATTCAGCAAAGCATCACAGAAGCTGAGAACAGGATAAATTTTCTGGTGGGACGGTATCCGCAGCCTGTACTAAGGAATTCTCAGGCTTTCACCGCGCTGGTACCGGAGCGGATATACGCAGGGCTGCCATCGCAGTTACTGGAGAACCGTCCTGATGTCCGACAAGCGGAACTGGAACTTGCGGCTGCCAAGTTGGACATACAGGTGGCCAAAGCTGAATTTTATCCTTCCTTGGGGATTACCGCGGGCGTAGGCTTCCGTGCCTTTAATACCAAGTATCTTCTCCGGATGCCCGAGTCGATGCTCTATACACTGGCGGGGGATCTGGTTGCACCGTTGGTGAACAGGAATGCGATCAAGGCAAATTATTATACTGCCAACGCCAAGCAGATACAGGCCGTTTACAACTACGAAAGAACCCTGTTGCGCGCGTACATTGAGGTGGTCAATCAGCTGTCGAACATCGAGAACCTGGAACACAGTTACGACCTGGAAGCAAAGCAAGTTCAAGCGCTCAACGAATCGATCAACATTTCAAACGGGCTTTTCAAATCAGCCAGGGCTGATTACATGGAGGTATTGATGACCCAACGCGATGCGCTCGATTCAAAGTTTGAACTTATCGAAACCAAAAAGCAGCAAATGAATGCCATGATCAATATCTATCAGGCATTGGGCGGTGGATGGAATTAATTGATGGACAACGAAGAATGGATTGGGATAAGTTATTTCCCATTCTGTTTTTCAGTGCATCGCATCGCGATCTTCTTTCATTAAAACCAAAGGCCTCCAGGAATCTGGAGGCCTTTCGTTATTAGTACGAAGCATTCAGTTTACATCCCACCATAGTTTCGTTGTGGCAACATCGCCCCCAATAGATGTGGACGCAGCGTTTCGATTCTCACCATTCAGGGTTTGCTCATTGATTGGGTAGATCAGCCGCACCGGTATTTGCAGACCCACCGGAACGCTCCCTCCGGAAGGAGGTAACAAAACAGGATAGTCGAACTTTCTCCATTCAATCCATGCATCGATACCCCTGTTATTTAAAGCGATCCATTTTTGGATGCCGATCTTTTCCTTATAGGTTCCGCCGGCTGTGCTGTAGGCTACTCCTGGCTGGGACAGGTAAGTAGTTGCTTCACCTGATGTTCCACCCCAATAAAGTATGGAAGCAGTGATGGCTGCATTGTAATGCTCTTCGGCGGTTCCGCCTACGGCATAACCGCGCTCAATGGCTTCTGCGAGCAGGAATTCAACTTCAGAATAATCCAGCAACAACGCCTCAAAGTCGGGAGCCATAATTTTATCACTCACGTGAGAGAAGTCGGCATAAGCGTTGGCAAATCCATAGTTACCTCCAATGTATTGTCCATTGACTGTAGTAAAATAGAAAGGTCGGCGAGGATCATTGCGGGCATTCATTGCATCGACGAGGGCGCCGGCGATAACATAGTCCTGACGAGTTGAAAAGTCAGGATTCAGGTTTGCTGCGATCTGATTGTAGTTCGGGGGCGAAGCGAGATATGGAAAACGTGCGTTGTCGGCGTTGCTTGTAAAGACATTCGGAGCTGCCTGTTCTGCCAGGACCTTTGTTTTGCTGTTGTCGACATCTGCCAATACCATTGCCATTTTTAACTTGAGGGCGTTTCCGAATCTGATCCACTGCCCAATATCACCGCTGTACAGCAGATCGGCAGCCTGAAAACCATCTCCATCACCCGCGAGGGAAGTCAATGCAGCATCGAGTCTCGTAAAAAGATCGTCGTATATCGTGGCGGCATCATCATAGACAGGAACAGGATTTTGAAAATCAAGGGCTTCTGAATAGGGGACATTGCCAAAGGTGTTGACCAGGACAGACCATGCATAGACCTCGATGATCTCGATCTGCGCCATCTGAATAGCCTTATCATCTGCAGCCATCAGCTCATCTTCTTCCAGTAACCGCTTCGATTCCCGGAGATCGGCAATGACGTCTTTGTAAAGGCTTTGCCATAAATTCTGCGGAATGATGCGCGATGTCATGTCATAGCGCGGTTCCTGCAGATAGGTGGTGGTAGCCCACTGCTGAATGTATAGCCGGAAATTATTATTGTTCACGTTCGGCGTTGTTATCGCATCCGTGAGCTGTTTCAGGGCACTTGTAAAAAGTGTTTGGGGAGGCGCCGAACCTGGCCGCTTTTGATCAATGTTATAGTCGTCAAGGCCATCGACACAGGCTGTAAACAATATTGCTGAAAGAAAAAATATACGGATATTTTTCATGATGCTAGAAGTTAAATTTGAAGTTGAAACCATAGGTCTTTACGGCAGGGTAGGCGCCACTTTGGTATCCGTTCGTGCTATTGCCTGAACTGAGTGTCTCTTCCGGATCGGAAAACTCCATATTCTTGTCAATGATCCAGAGGTTGCGCCCTACCAGCGAAATGTCAATACCTTTCAGCGGGCCAAGCTTTTCAACCAGGTTTGCCGGAATTGAATAGGTGATCGCCACTTCGCGCAGCTTTACGTAGCTTCCGTCAAAGACGTACCATGCACGCGGGGGATTATTGGGATAACCAAAGACAGTTCCATTGCCATCTTCATTTGAGGCGCGAATATCATTGGGTGTTCCATCTTCTTTGACACCCGGCAGGAGAACACCGCCACCCTCTGAAACAGGGCTTCGCTTCGGGACGCCATTCTCATTCAGCCCTGCGGTTTGGGGATAAAGACCGGTGCCTTCACCATACCAAAGATCAAGCGAGAAGATGTCGCCACCGTGACGCATGTCAACAAGGAAGTTGAATGCTACATTCTTATAACTCAATGTATTTCTGATGCCTCCGAGCCAGTCGGGATTGGGATCCCCTATGACTTCAGCAGAACTTGCCGTCGCCATATAGCGTCCCTGTGAGTTGACAGTTCGCTGCCCGTTTGTAAAGATGAAATCGGTACCCTTCAACACCCCATACGGATATCCGACAGCTGCATTGGTAGTAACGCCACCTTGTAGTGGATTGATAATGTCAGATAGTTGAACATTTGTGACCGCGTCGGAATACAGGCTGACGACTTCATTTCTGTTGCGGCTGAAGGTAAGCCCAATATCCCATTTGAAATTATTCGTTTCAATGGGAGTTCCAAAAGCAGCAAGCTCAATGCCTTCATTTTGAACCTCGCCGGAGTTGACAAATCGCGCGGTATAACCGGTGGCCGATGTTAAGTTAACAGGAATTGCCTGGTCTAAAGAGTTGGCTTTATACCAGGTGAAATCGAATCCCAATCGTCCATCAAAGAATTCTGCCTCCAATCCTGCTTCAAAGCTCTTTGTTCTTTCTGCCACGAGCTCAGGGTTGTTCTTTGTGTTAGGCAGCGAGAACATGGGTACTGATCCGAACGGCGTCGGCTTGTCATACGCATCGTACAAGCTCATGGGTACCGGATCATTCCCCACTTCAGCATAATTCACCCTCAGTTTTCCGAACGATAGCCACGAAGGGTTCAGGATCTCGGAAAAGACAAAGCCTGCAGCGGTGGAGAAATAGAAGTAAGCATTATTGTCTTTGGGCAGTGTTGAGGATTTATCCTGACGCGCAGACAGATCGAGGAACAAAGTTTGCTTATAGCCAAAATTCGCATTGGCGAAGATGCCATCCACGCCTACGCGAATGTAATCTTCGAGTGGTGCTTGCAATGGATTTACAGAATTGGAGAGTGAATAGAGTTCAGGAATAACCAATCCTCCATTCGTTGTTGCTTTTAACGAACTCAGGCTGGTACGTCTCATGTTCCCTCCCAGCAGTCCGGTAAAACTGATGTTATCTGAAATTTGTTTGTTAAAATTCAGAAACAGGTCATAGTTCGTTTCATTGTAGGTTTGGTTGAAACGGGAATACAGACTTGGTATGGAGCTTATCCGGTCGATCGGATTGGCGCTGTAGCGTACGCCGGAACTTCCGACTGCCACGCGCTCTTCCTGGAAATCTGCGGTCTGATCGAAGGCAATTCTTCCTACAGCATCGATCCAGTCCGCTATTTTATAGGATAGACTGGTGTAACCAAAGTAGTGGTCGCGCGTATCGTTGGCAAAGTTCTTATACCGTGTCCAATAGGGGTTGTCAGAATAGATCGGACGGCCCGTACCTTCCAGGTTTGCCCAGTTCCAGGAAACATTCAGTTCATTTCTGAAGTAAGCTTCCTTCTGTTCCTGGATGTCCGTATTTACCTGCCACCATTGTCGAAATTGTTGATTGGGATTATTGCCGCTGTAGCCGGTCCCGTAACGCCCGATACCTTTGACCTTGGAGTAGTTCGCCGAAGCGCTAACGGTCAGTCGATCGGTAACATCCATGGACGCGGAGAGATTGAAAAGATCCTTATCCAACTTACTATTGGGGAGCACGCCCTTATCATCAACCCTGGTGTAGGCCAATTTGAAGGTTGTCTTATTTGTACCTCCCGTCAGGGCGATACTTTGGTTGGAGGTCACTGCAGTTTCATAAAAATCAGTCGGATCATTTTCAGCCCCTACCCAGGGCCTTTTCTGGCGATAGTATGGTGAGAAAGGATCCAATGCATCCCAATGGTAGACCATCAGGTTGGGGTCAAACCGGGTACCAAATGAAGCATCAGCATCAAACTGCACTACCGGCCCGGCTCCTTCACCAAGGTCAGCGGTATAGAATCCCGCATTATAGCCAGCTCCATATTCCCGCTGATATCTTGTGTAGGTAGATTTATCCATCACGCCGAAGGTTACGCCCGTATTCAATACAACGTCGAACGAGTCTTTCTTTCCTTTCTTGGTCGTGATCATGATCACACCATTCGCAGCACGGGAACCATAGAGCGCAGTAGCCGCCGCTCCTTTCAAAACGTTGACGGAGGCGATATTATCGGGGTTGATATCGGCAGCAGCATTGCCGTAGTCCACGCCTGTGCCACCGTTGCGCTGCAAAATGGAATTGTTGTTTGCATTGGATACAGGGACTCCATCGATTACAAATAGCGCCTGGTTATTTCCGGTGATCGACTTGTAGCCACGTATCACAACATTGGTAGATCCGCCCAGATTGTTATTGGCCTTGATATCAATACCGGCTACTTTTCCGGAGAGTGCGTTGACGAAGTTAGTGTTCCTTGTGGTAACGAGCTGTTCACCGGCAACCTGTTGAGCGGCATAAGGCAACTCATTCCGATTCCTTTCAATTCCCAACGCAGTCACTACAACTTCGCCAAGTTGCGTCACATCAGACGCCATGGAGACGTCGATTGTCTGTCTCCCATTTACTTCAACTTCCTGAGTAGACAAACCGATGAATGAAAACACGAGCACGCTGGAAGGTGTGGGAACACTAAGGCTGTATACGCCATTCACGTCGGTAGTGGTGCCGTTGGCAGTGCCTTTGACAATCACATTGACGCCCGGCAGCGGTACGCCTTGGTCTGCGTCTGTGACTTTCCCGGTCACATTTATCTCCTGCGCCTGAAGGGCAAGGGACATGGTTAATAGAAGGAACAGTAAAATGTGTTTCATGGTATTTTGTTTAGGGTGAATCGTTATCGATAGTTTGCGCTATCTGCTATATATGATGTAAGTGTAATGTTGGAAGAAACGATACGAAAAGCGTCACGCCTTGAGGGTGATTTATTTTGATTGAATTTGACCACTGATTTTGATCGATAATTCATCGGCAATGGAATGAGCTTTCTTTCCGGGACGGTCGTCCGGGTACCCCTTCATTTGGTATTGTAATTATGATTAACCTACCAAAGCCGGGGGAGAACAGAAAGAGAGAACTTGTACCTTGATAAAGCTTACAGTCATGGTAGAAATGTTTTACGCATCAAATGGACATTGATAAATTCCCGGTCGGGGTCTGAAAAGTTCTTTTGCAAAGAAGGTTTTATTGTCACAAATTGAATGAATAAGACAAACACCTTACCCTATGTTGAAATTTCTTTCCATTATGACAGTTTTCACCATGTTGGCCTTTGGAACACAGGCGCAGAAGAACAATGCCTTTGCGATTCAGGCAAAAACTGAAAACGGACTTATCGAAGGCCTGTACGATACCAAAACCGGCCTTCAAATGTATTTCGGAATACCTTTTGCCAAGCCACCGGTGGGTGAGCTCCGGTGGAAGGCACCGGTGCCCGCAGAGAACTGGAAAGGAGTTCTGGAAACGAAGGCCTTCGGACCCCGGGCAGTGCAGGCTCCGGTGTTTGGTGACATGAGCTTCCGGTCCAACGGAATGAGTGAGGATTGTCTGTATCTTAATGTCTGGACGCCAGCCAGACGCAATACAACGTCGCTTCCTGTTCTTGTGTACTTCTATGGCGGAGGATTCGTTGCGGGTGATGGTTCAGAACCGCGCTATGATGGCGCCAGCATGGCAAAAAAAGGAATTGTTGTAGTGACTGTGAATTACCGGCTCAACATTTTCGGATTTTTCTCCCATCCTGAGCTCACCAGAGAATCACCCTATAAGGGATCCGGAAACTATGGGTTGCTGGATCAGAATGCCGGGCTAAAGTGGGTTCAAAAGAACATCGCTGCTTTCGGCGGCGATCCTGAGAAAGTCACCATCGCGGGTGAGTCAGCGGGCTCTATTTCCGTCAGCGCCCACATGGCGTCACCGTTATCCAAAGATCTGATCGCAGGTGCAATCGGGGAGAGCGGTGCAGCGATTAATCCGACGCTGTCGCCGATACCTTTGGCCGAAGCTGAAAAGACAGGACTTGAGTTTGCCACCAATGCCGGATTTCCAGGACTTGCCCAGCTGAGGGCGCTGAGTACACGCGAGATCTACGAAATTTATACCGAGTCAAAGCGCTTTGGTTTTCCCACAGTGATCGATGGTTATTTCTATCCGAAATCGGTGAACGATATTTTCAAAGCCGGGGAGCAGGCCCAGGTTCCATTGTTGTTAGGTTGGAACTCCGCGGAGATTCCCGGGACGGCATTTATGCAAGCCTTGCCTTACACAAAAGAGAACTTTGTGAAGAAGGTAAGCGAGGTATATCCCAACAATGCGGCGGAGGTGTTGAAGCTTTATCCCCACGGTTCGGAAAAGGAGGTTGAGGTGTCGGCCACCGCGCTGGCTTCCGACAGATTTATTGCCTACAGCACGTGGAAGTGGTTCGATCTTCACCGCAATGAAAGCAAACAACCTGTTTACCGATACCTGTACAGCAAATTCAGACCCCCGCTTGTCGATCAGTCGAAAGAGTCTGGATTGGCCGGTGGTACGGTTGAGCGCAAGGAGAATGCCCCGAAGCCGCGGCCACCGGTAGGAGCACCCCACGCCTGTGAAATTGAATATTGTATGGGCAACCTTGATCTTGTCAAGGACTATACGTGGACTCCGGATGACTATAAAGTTTCGGAGACCATGATGAACTACTTTGCGAACTTCATTATAAAGGGAAATCCGAATGGCGATAATTTGCCCGAGTGGCCTGCAGCCGCGCCGGGCGATACCACCCCGCCGGTCATGATCATCGATGTGAAATCAAACGCCATCGATGCGAAAGACGATGCACGATATGTATTTCTGGATAAATTTTTTAAGAACAACTGACCGCTGATATCAGGACAAGGAGATTTTGATGTCACCACTGAATTGTCAGGAGCTTCAGGAGCATGAAAAGTATATATGGAACAAATTAGAGTCATCATCACAGGGACGACAGGGATGGTGGGCGAAGGTGTGTTAATGGAATGTCTGTCGAATGGGCGGATTTCCAGTGTCTTGAGTGTCAGCCGGAAGCCCAATGGTCATGCACATCCGAAGTTGAAGGAGTACATTGTGCCTGATTTCCGGGATCTGAAGGAAGACGACAACATGCTCAAAGGATATGATGCCTGTTTCTTTTGCGCAGGTGTGAGCAGTATCGGGATGTCTGAAGCGGATTACACAAGGAATACTTTCGACACTACGGTTCACTTCGCCAGCATACTGGCCGCGCAAAATCCGCAGATGACTTTTATTTACGTGAGTGGTGCAGGTACAGACAGTACAGAGAAAGGCCGATCCATGTGGGCGCGGGTAAAAGGAAGAACTGAGAATGCTTTGGTGAAACTCCCTTTCAGAAAAGTCCATAATTTCCGCCCCGGATTTATGAAGGCGGTGCCGGGACAGAAGCACTTGCTCGCTGCCTACAAATACGTTGGATGGATGTACCCGCTTCTCAAGGTGGCGTTTCCCAATACTGCCAGTACGTTGACGCAGGTTGCGAATGCAATGATAAAATGTGCGACCAGCAGCGTTGACAAGTCAGTTGTTGAGGTGCGTGATATCAACCGGCTTGCCGCTGAGGTCTAGCGAATGAAGCAAGTTTCAAACTCAATTGAAAAGAGAGATTGAGTTCAGCGCAAATATCCGAGCAGGACTTCAGTCCTTCGCCCACCATGCGCGGGCAGACGCATATTGAACCCCGTTTCCCCGCGATCACCACACTTCGAATTCAGGCCATCCTGTTGCCTCCTGCTTCAGCTGGAGGCAATTATTGGCTGGCTTGCAAGAAAGGGTGCTTTTCATAGCGAACAGATCACCGATCACTGATTACTATTACTTCTTACTGATTACTTCTTACTGATTACTACTTACTGATTACTTCTTACTTATTACTTCTTACTGATTAAACCCGTCACCTCCCCCGAATAGGTGAGCGTAAGCTGATGCATGGCGCGTGTGCAGGCGATATAGAGCATGCGCTGATCCACATCGGTGTGATAATTGCGTGCCGAGGCGAAAGGCACCACCACCTCATCAAATTCAAGACCTTTGGCAAGATGCGCTGTGGTAATGATGACGCCGCTTTTGAATGAGGTGCTGTCAGCAGTAAGCAGATGTACGCCCGTTGATCGCAACGCGTTGAAGAGAAACTTAGACTGCTGATGTGTCTTCGCAATGATGGCCATTGAATGATGTCCCGAGTTGCTGAAGATGTCGATCAGCCGTTTGATCTCATCAGTTTCTTCGGTATTGTTCTTAAATCCTTTGATCAGCGGCTCGGGCCCATGTCGTTCCATCGCGATCAGATCCGGATTCGGGAGGATACGCTGCGTGAACATGGTGATCTCCCAGGTTGACCGGTAACTTCTTGAAAGCTTGATGATATCCGCCTGTGGAAATACCTGGTGTATTCCTTCGGAAGAAGAACCGCTGTAGGGATTTACCACCTGCGTGATATCACCGAGGATGGTCTTTTTACATTTAAAGATCCTTGATAGTACGGAGTATTGTACCGGCGTATAATCCTGCATTTCGTCGATGAGCAGGTGCTTCACATGATCAAAAGCTTGCACGCCTTCCATCCTGATCCTGCAATAGATCAGGGGGAAAACGTCGGAGTATTCGAGGACATTCCCGGGCGCCGTGTGAAACAGTTCAGGCCTCCCGAGCCAGGTGTAGAAGTTCTTATAGAGTTCGAATATATTGCTGACCTTGATCATCAGCGGAACGGCCTGCCAGATCTGGGACTTTTCCTGTCCGGTCAGCTTCCGGTCTGTAGTCGTCCGCACGAATTGTTGAATGTCTTTAACCACCTGTGGTATGCGCTTCAGCAATGGAACACGGTGATATGTTTTGAAACGTTCATGAATGAAAGGAGAGGGGACCACCGTGCGGCCTATGCGCAGCTCCTGCGCCTCGAAGAAATTATTCTCCAGGTAGATCAGGTACTGATTCAGCTTGCGTAGAAACCCGAAGTCCGACTTGAAGCGGACACGTTCAATAAAACCATGGTCGTGCGTCTCCAGGAGAAACGCGACTTGTTGAAAGAATGTCTGAAAATGGAATTTGTTTTCCAGCAGGTCCTGGGCGAGCTCATCAATCTCCATCTCGGGGATCTGTTCTTCGCCGAGTTCGGGCAACACATTGGAGATGTAGTCGGCAAACACTTTGTTTGGCGAGATGATCAGAACATCCTTTGCTGCGATGGAGTCGCGGAACCGGTAAAGCAGGAAAGCGATGCGGTGCAGGGCGATGGAGGTTTTACCCGATCCGGCGACACCCTGGATGATGATCACGGAAGAGGACTCATTTCTGATGACCGCATTCTGGTCGCGCTGGATCGTGGCGACGATGGTCTTCATTTTGTCGTCCGCCGCCTTGCTCAGTTCCTTTTGCAGGATCTCGTCGTGAATGTTAATGTCGTTCTCGATCATGAACTCCATGCGGCCGTCGCGGATCCGGTACTGGCGCTTCAGACGGATCTCTCCCGTGATACGACCTCCCGGAGTGTCATACCAGGCGGGGCCCAGTTCGAAATCATAGAACATCGAAGCGATGGGGGCCCGCCAGTCGTAGATCAGGTTTTTACCAGCGCTTTCATCGGAAAAGGTGTATATGCCGATGTACACCGTGGCTTGCACGCTGGCATCGGTGGCAAAGTCAATGCGGCCAAAGTATGGCGACTGATGAAGTTTCATCAGTTTCCGCTTCATGGACACGGCCGACTCACCCGAAAAAGCCATCCGGTTGATCGACTGCCCGGCAGCAACCATGTCGGCTTCATCCATGCCCGACTGGTGTTCGTAAATATATTCTTTGTTCTGCCGAAGCTCAGTAGAGAATTGTTTTACCCTTTCGTCCACACGTCTGAGCGCCAGAAGCAACTTTTCCCTGATCTCTTCAAGATACTCCCTTTCCGCCTGTTCCGTAGAATTCATGATCGTTTTCAAAGGGGCAAAAGTAAAAAAGAAATGGATGTGGGGCCGCAGGTTTCACCGGCTATTCATATTTAATTCCCGGGGATGAGGGACAGGGCTCGATCAGGATACGACCGGCGCTGCAACTTTCGTCAATCACTTATTATACTTCACTCTTTTTCCGAACTCCTCCCAATCAAATCCTGTTTCAATCCGGTTGTGTCGTAACGCCGGGATCTGTGTCGTGATCAACAGCGTGGTTCCATCAATGTCAGCCCGGTGATGCTGCGGGACTTGTCGTTTTTCGGCTTTGATCATCCTGAATTTCGCATTACTAAAGAATTCCCCGACAGTCTGTTTAAGGGCGTTGATGTTCTCCATTCCGTACATCAGGACCACCTCTGGCTTGTGCGTATCGATGTTTGACAGGATCTGGTGCATGCGACGTTGATACAGATGGCGCTGATAGAGCGCACGACTCTTTAAGAAACCGAGCCCCGGGAGGTCGAGCCAGCTATAATACCACGCATGGTTGTGCGGGCAGGGCAGTGGGTATAACCGGATCAATGCCTCGTTGTTCGCTGACTGGGATGCAAAAGTGTGTTTCTGGTATGCGAGCAGGTCCGGAAGTGCTTCTTTTTTGTATCCGTGCATAAAGGCGACGAGATTTTTCCAGACGCCATGCGATATCGCATGCTGATCGAAGCGGTATTCGTAGTGGTTGTTGAAAGCGCCTGCTCTGGGACCTTCCCACCGGATCGCAAGGTGCCTGTAGAGCTCCCGTATGTCACAGAGTGAAGCGTCGACTTGTGGATGCTCCCTGTGAAAGTAATTCAGCTTGTCGGCAACTTCTTCCGGCAGATCACCACCACCATCCTCATGGCTGACAAACCAGAAGGGGGCATGCCACGATCCGTATCCATAAAAGTGATCGATCCAGTGTTTGAGAAGTTTTTCTTTGATAAGCATGGTCTGGGAAAGATAGTGCGGATTAGCAGGTCAGTCAATGCCCGTGTATCTGCCATCCGATCGAAACCCGGGGTTTCGGGCATGGCCCTTCACCCCGGGCTACCATAAGGTCGCCCCTCCGGGGCTCGGTGATGTCGATATTTCATCACGGCGTAAAGTATCTCCGGGGTTT
>JBARAD010000032.1:0-16456 GCA_049791675.1 Chryseosolibacter sp. | reverse complement strand
TATTCCGGCAGGATCTTTTCATAAAGCGCTTCGTCCACTTTCTTCAGGGAGTTCATTAACCCACCGATCCCGGAGTCTTTCAGGCTTACGCGCTGACCTTTAATATCTTCCATCTTTTTCCGGATGGTTCCCTCCAGTTTCCTCAGTTCTTTTTCCGTCATATGAATTATTTTGTTGTGCAAAAATAACATGGGTATGATAATCTTAATAATCCTGCAAAAACTTCCATGCGGCTGACAATGTCTGCCAACAATCTCCGATACAGGAATTCATTTTCTCAGGCACCACTACCCGATCAGCGCAGACATCAAACAGCTTTGAAGTCTAACGTGAATATCGTTCCCTCTCCAGCCGTAGATTCCACCGCAACAGAGCCACCCATGACCTCCATCTGGGTCTTAACCAGATATAGACCAAGGCCTCGTCCGGAACTGTGCGTATTGAAACGTTGATATAACCTGAACATTTTATTCATGACAAGCTTGAGATCAATACCGATTCCGTTGTCGATGACCTGAACGCGAACACCTGCATCCTGGCGAAAGCTGGTGATCTTGATAATCCGATCATTCAATGTTGTGTTTGAGTACTTGATAGCATTTTCAATCAGGTTGTAAAAAACGCTCTGTACATAAGCTGGGGAACCGTAGACAGACAAGGCGCTGAATTCAGTCTTGTCCACGCGAATATCTCTTTCCCGAATATCATCCGCCAGCAACATAAGGGTACGGTCGAGGATTGCCTTCAGCGATATCTCTTCGAATAGCGCCCCTTTGTCCCTGCTCAGGTTGAGAATCTTACTCATGTCGCCGATGACCTGATCAAGTTCGTTGGAAGAGTTCTCGATGTAAGCGATGAGCTGACTTAGTTCGTCGCGGTTTGTACTTCTTTTTATCAGATCAATAAGACCGCGGATCCTGGCGAGCGGACCGCGAAAGTTATGTGCAGCAATGAATGAAAACTGTTCGAGCTGAATGTTTTGCTCGGTAAGCTCCTCATTTAAGAGCTGAATATGCCTCGTTCTTTCTTCGACCTTTCTTTCCAGGGCGTTGCTGAGCTCCAGCAATTCCTGACCTTGTCTTTCCAGAAGAAGGTTCTTTTCGGCCATTAACTCACTACTGCTCGTCAGCTCCTCGTTTTGTGCCTGGATCTCTTCATTTTTTCCTTGAATCTCCCTGGTACGCTCGACGACGAGGTTATTGAGCGAAGCATTTATGTTTTTCAGAAACCGGATCCTTGCCCGATGTCCTGCATAGATCAAAATCAACAGCCCGGCTGCTGCCGCGGCGAGGACAAATGGATCACGCCACAGTGGAGGTCTAACGATGATTGTCAGCATTGCCGATGCTTCGGACCAGGTGCCACCCTCGGCGTTTGCGCGAAATCTGACTACATGCCGGCCCGGTGATAAATCCACCAGTTCCAGGTTTCTCCGGGAAGAAAGGCTAAACCATGATTCGTTGTTGACCGAATATTGAAACTGAATTTTGTCAGGACGTCTGAAATCAATGGAAGTGAACTCAACACCAATGTTATCGCTCCTCCAGTCTGTCTCGATTGTATTCTGATTTTTGACAGCATCTAGCGGGAACTCGCGATCGTTAATCGTAACATTGATAATTCTTACTGTCCGACTCTCTACAGGAGGTGTAACTTTCTCAGGCTCAAAAAAAGAAAGTCCGTCAATTCCGCCAAAATACATTTTGCCGTTCACGGATCTGAAGTAGGCATTCGTATTAAACTCGTCGCCTTGCAATCCATCCTGGTAATCGAAATTTCTAAACTCCTCCTTGTTGTGATCAAACACAGAAATTCCTGCATTGGTGCTGAGCCAGAGGTTGCCGATATCATCCTCGAGAATGCCATAAACCACATTGTTCGGGAGACCATCTCTTCGATCATAGGTCTTAAAAGTGCTGTCAGCAGGATTGAAAAGCGACAGGCCCCCACCCCATGTACCGATCCAGATTTGATGGAAGCGATCCTCGCAGATGGTCTTAACAACATCCACCGGTAAGCTGCCTGCAGTTGGTGACCCGCTTCTGAAATGCTTCTTCAATGATCCATCCTGCGAAAAGATCCGGAGGCCGTCTTCACTCCCGATCCAGATCTCATCTTGAAAAGGCAGTGCAGCATAAGTAGTCCGTAGTAGCCCGCGAGGAGGAATTAACAAGCTCGACTTACTGTTTTCCTTGTTGAACAGAAAAATTCCATTCAATTGCGTCGTGAGCAAAAGCGTACTGTCGTTGAGCTCATCGATATCCGAAACAACCCAGGCAGGGAAGTTAAGTTTTGCAAAATTCCGATCTTTGTACCGGTATAAACCGTTGGAGCTGGAAATCCAAAGCGTCCCGCTTTTATCCCCTTCGAGCTTGTATATCAGGTTCATCTCCCCTTCATTAAGAAGAACTTCGTGCTTGTTCTGATCAAGGTTCACGACATTCAACCCACGGGTAGTACCGATAAATATTTCGACATCATTCTTCGTGTAGATCCCGGAGATGTAATTCGATGAAAGCTTGAATTGTCCGCGGTCACCCAGATAAGCAAAATGGCTGGCGCCTGGATTGAACTTGTTCAGTCCGTAACCAAAGGTGCCCATCCAGATGGTTTCATCCCGGGTCTCATAGAGCGCTCTTACGCGGTCTTCAGAGAGGGTGTATGGACGTTCCCTTTCGTGCGAAAGTATGGTCTTCACCGTTCTGTCGTCTTTCGGATCGAGCACGACAACTTGATTTGCTGCGATCCACAACGCTCCGGAAACCGATCGGATCACCTGAAAAGTTTCCTGAGTATTTAACGGAAGGGGGATTTTCCGGGGTGTAGTGCCGGTTGAGTCAAATTTGAATAATCCCAGATCCGTTGATATGAAAACTCCTTTTTCATCAAACAGGATGTCTTCGATGATGTGATCCCTGAGCAGCAGCCTCCACACGCTCTCTGTAGATCCTTTGTAATGAACACCTTTGGAAGTGGCTACCCATGTTCCGAATTGCTCACTTGTATGGAATTGTGAAATAAATTCGCCCCGAAACTTCGAGTGCCGCGGACTGCGTTCAAATGACCTTTTCTCTGTGTCAAAAGTTATTAGCCCGTTATTGGTCGACAAAATCAACGAAGTCCCATTACCGAAGATGTGCTGGACTTCCGTAAATGCCTCGGTATTGGTGTCGAAGGGGAAATTGCTGAAGCAATCCGTTTCCGGATGATACAGGCTGATGCCATCGGTAGTACCGATCCAGAGATGATTGTGTGCATCAAGTGCCAGCGCCGTGATCTGGTTAAAGGCGAGTGACGCAGAGTCATCGATGTCAGGCAGGTAATTTGAAAATTTATCACCATCGTAACGGTTGAGGCCATCACGGGTACCAAGCCAAAGAAAGCCATTGTGATCTTGGATCATGCATCGGACATCTCCCTGGGAAAGGCCATCGTTCACTGATATCCGATGGATCCTATAATCATCCTGACTCCAAACGTTGTTTACAGAAATCAGGAAAAAAAGCAAAGCAAACAGAAACGTTGCTTTGGGCAGGGCGGACATCATTGCATTGGAGTCTTTATTATGGCAAGGTAGTCAGACCGGGAAAAAGATTCAATTACACTGCCAGATTTAATGTCACGCCAAGCAGCCGTGGTTGCAAGGGTTGCGATATCTGAAAAAACTTTCCCAGTCAAAAAGCAACCCACGGGTATAGCCGGTAGCTTCTTTTTTTCTTTGTGAATTCCTGTTCGTCAACGTGTGTTATCGCACAACCCGCACGCATACAATCGATGCCGGCTCCTGTTTTATTTTAGCGACGCATCCTGAAAAAAACCGGGAGAGCCGGTTGACGGTGATCCGGAAAATTCATAGATTCATTTACATAACCCTGGTTGTATGAGAACTATCAGCTCTGGCGGCGCCACATTCTCCGGGTTCAATCTGCCAGCCCTCCTCCTTACCCTTTTGATTCCCTTGTACCATGCACACGCCGAAACACTTCTTCAGGATCGCAGCGCGATTACAGGCACTGTTAAAGACGGCGAAACAGGAGAATCCATTGCAGGCGCCACAGTCGCAATAAAGGGTACAAACCTGGGCACTACTACAAATGAAAATGGTGAGTTCACGCTTCAGGCTGCAATAGATGATGAACTGGTTACAAGCTTCATCGGCTACATCACCAACACAACGGTAGTAACAGATGAAGATTCCTATTCGATTGAGCTGACCCCATCCGCGGAACAATTAAGTGAAATTGTAATTGTAGGCAGTCGAAGTCAAAACCGGACTGTCATAGAATCCCCTGTACCCATTGATATTATTGAAGCCTCCAACATTGCCAATGCCTTCGGTAAAGTCGAGATCAACCAGATTCTCCAATATGCTGCGCCCTCCTTCAACGCCACAAAACAATCAGGATCGGATGGCGCCGATCACATTGATCCGGCATCCCTGCGTGGACTGGGCCCGGATCAAACGTTGGTCCTCATCAACGGCAAGCGCAGGCACCAATCTTCCCTCGTGAATGTTTTCGGTACCCGTGGTCGTGGAAATTCCGGAACTGATCTGAATGCCATTCCTGCTTCCGCCATCAAGCGGATTGAAATTTTACGCGATGGCGCCTCTGCGCAATATGGATCGGACGCCATCGCGGGAGTCGTCAACATCGTATTGAAAGACAACACCGACGGCGTCACGGGTGGAATCACCTATGGCGCATACAGCACCGCCGTTGGATCCGGTTATGCCGTGGAGACGGGGGAAACGATCTGGAATGTTGAAGGTAAAGACAGACTCGACGGAAAGAATAAGAAATTTGACGGCAACACCTTCCGGATGGATATGAACTACGGCATGAAGCTCGGTGATAACGGAGGCTTCGCAAATTTGACCACGGAATACGCCTCAAAGGAACGTACGCTTCGTCCCGGCTTCCCATGGCGCAAAGGATATGGCACCGCTGCCGTTGATGGTTTCAATTTTATGGTGAACGCCACGCTGCCGATCAGTGAGCGCACTGAATTCTATGCGTTCGGTGGCTCAAACTTCAGACAAACAGATGCGTATGCTTACACACGCGACAGCTATAGCAACGGTGACAATCGGAGCGTGCCTACACTCTATCCGGATGGTTTCACCCCTCACATCACCTCCGACATCCGTGACGTCAGCGCCTCCGCAGGGCTCCGCCATGGCATGGAAAACGGTTGGAAAGTGGACTTCAGCAACACGTTTGGAAAAAACAATTTCCACTACTACATAACCGGAACGAACAATGCCTCCCTGGGCGCCGCGTCGCCAATCGACTTTGATGCCGGCGGTCATAGTTTGTCCATGAACGTCACCAACCTGGACTTTTCGCGCTATTTCGAGAACATCGCAGCTGGATTTAACTTTGCATTTGGTTCCGAGTTTCGCACAGAACGATTCACCATCTTTGCCGGCGAAGAAGGGTCGTATGCGCTGTACGATCAAAATCGTGTCGCCATCACAAATCCTGCCACGCAAACACCTGCTGTTGACTCCAATGGCGAGCAATTGCCCGGTGGAGCGCAAGGGTTCCCCGGATACAGTCCCGACAATGAAGTTGACCGAAGCAGAACCAACTATGGACTGTACGCAGATGCGGAACTAAATGCAACGAAAGCGTTTCTGGTGAACGGCGCGATACGATTTGAAAAGTACAGTGATTTTGGAAATACATTTAACGCGAAAGCCGCGGCACGATACGCGTTCGGTGAAGCGCTTTCACTTCGCGGATCATATTCAACAGGATTTCGCGCGCCCTCTCTTGCGCAGATCCATTACAACCTGATCTTTAATAATTTCGTCGCGGGTGAATCGCTGCCATCTTTGCTTTCCGCCAACACCAGCACCGTTACACGCGCTTTTGGGATCGGTCCCCTGAAAGAAGAGACTGCACAAAACACCAGTTTTGGATTTACCTTCCGAATCGGAAACTTCACTGCAACAGTAGACGCTTATTCCATCAACGTACAGGATCGCATTGTTCTCACCGATAATTTTGACGCCTCCGGACTTGGTCTCGGCGTCGAGGCTGCGCAGTTCTTCGCCAATGGCGTCGATACGAAAACCACCGGCCTGGATGCAATCCTTGGCTACAATCAAACCTTCGGCACGGATCAAAAGATTGGCATAACCGTCTCCGGCAATTTTAATAACCTGGACATTGAAGACATCAACAGTGGCGGCCTCAATCCTTATACGTTCTTTGGTCCATTTTCACAAGCCTATCTGAAGGCCGCCGCGCCGGATTATAAGATCGGCACCAATCTCACCTATTCGAACGCAAAGCTTCTGGTCAATGTTTTTCTGACACAGTTCAGCGAAGTGATCATCCAGGATTTCCAATGGGTTGACACACCTGCCACCAGTGAGGGCGAAGCGGATGCACTTTACGCCGTGGCAACAGACACGTACGATGCCATGATGACAGTAGACCTGAACGTCACCTATCATTTAACACCCTCCCTTAGTCTTACCGTTGGATCGAATAATCTGTTCAACAAATATCCAACACCGCAATTCGACGGATGGACAGACCAGGGTGGCCTGAACGATTCCGTGCAAATGGGTTCTGATGGCGCCTACTACTTCGGAAGGTTAGGGTTCAGGTTTTGATGCGCGCGGATACCGACCAAAGGTGGAGAACAACATCGCAAATCAATAAACCAGCATGTTTGAAGACAACGAGGATGATTCCATCGGCCTGATCGTTCTTCAATACTTTCAGCATCATCCCGGCATCATGCACGCACAAAGGCAAAAAATAAAGGCGGATGATCTCACCCGCCTTATCTTCTTAAAATACTTCAGCATCATTGCGTCTCTCCGACGTCACGATAAAAATCAGTTCGCACGTCGGAACCTACTCCCTGCCACTCATTTTCTCATGGATCATTTCTCCCAGCGCGATACGGCGCTCATCCCACTTTGCGGCATCAAAGTTCCACACATCCAATTTTCCAATGGCGTTGTCACCAAAAGGACGGTTGATGATCTCGTTTACGATCTTGTCTGCCCGCGCCGAATTTCCGTCGAGCGTGGTCAGCAATCTCATGTACTCATAATCCTGAACACCGGTCCGCATGGTTTTTAACCGGATGGAAGGACACACAACGTTCACGTTGGGAACCACCCCCGGCTTGTACACCAGCGAGCCATTGCCATTGAATTTCCGATAGGTGAATTCCGCATCTGCCTCGGAGGCTTCTTTATAAAAATCTTTCCAGGATTCAGGATCATACCACCCACTTTCCCATCCGGCACCAATACCCCAGCTGATCCAGGAATAAGTCCGGTACTTCCAGCAGCTCCAGCTGATAGCCCTGTCATTCACCAGCGGCAGATCAATAAAAGTCGAACTGCCCACCCAACTGTTGACTTTACTCTCATAGAGCATGGGCCCATACAACCAGTCTTTAATACCGTTCTTCTGATGTTTACTTACCTGCTCGATGTTATAGTTGATGGTATGCGATGCCCAGGCATTGATCGATTTCCCGATAACGTCCATCGCTTCTTCACTGTAAGCGCCATCGACCCTGAATTGCGCTTCCGGATAATGCTTCTTGAACACATCGCCGTAAAACACCATCCGGTCCCAGGCTTCCTGAAAATAAGATTCATCCAGACCATTCAGGTAAACCGTGAGATCGGTTTTCTTCGGATCGATCATTCCTTTGAGATGGTCCCGCACCTTTTGAATGGTCGACACATAGCGCGCCTGATTTTCCGGATTGCGTTCAACATCCGGTTTCCCAATATCGGGCCACCCTGCAGTTCCATGCTTGCCATAGACATCAAAGGGAAGCGCAAAGGTCTCAATGGGTTCGCCAACGCCCGGACCGTACTCATAACCATAGCTGCTGGTAAAAGCTTCGCCCGTAAGATATTTTTTAAGACGTTTATCGAACGCCTCCCATTGAATGTCAACGCCTCCGTTCTTCGACATTTGCAGATCGGGCTGATAGGTTGGATCCATCAGGGAAACGCGATTGCGCTTGAAAAGCTGATATACCTCCAATTCCTGTTTTTCATTGGCGCCGCTCAGGAAGCCTTCGTGCTGAAGACTTGCCTTAAATTGATTTTCATTGGGTATCGCAAAATCCCAGACGCGAAGGCTTACAGGAATTTTTTGCGTCACACCGCCGATCGTAACGGTCAGGGTACTGGTATATTTACCCGGTTTCGCATCCTCACGATCAAAAGGAATATACTGGTCAATCCAGAATATCTGTGAACGCTGGCCGTCGATGCGGTTGTTAAAGTCAGGAAGCGTTAATGGATACACCCACCTGCTTCTGACCTTGGAGGAATCACTTTGAATGCGGTTAAAAGGTATCAGCGCATCCGGGTACCAACCGGTGCCAAGGGTAGCTTTGGGATAACCGGTACTGGGACTTTTCACTTCCACAGACCATTCCAAAAACATCTCAGGGCTGATCTTGAATTGCGTGCTGTTGCTTGCAAATTGCGACATCTCGATACGCATATCCGTTAACATGGAGTCGGTATGATTTGTCAGCGCCAGTTGGAAGGATATGTATTCTCCCCTCGCTCCGTGCAGGAAAACCGAATCGCCATCGTAGATCCAGTTTTTATCCAACAGACTTCCCTCCCTGGACTTACTGCCTTCGACACCCTTGAAACGATCCTCTATGATCTCATTGCTCACAGGATCCAACCTGACCGACGAAGGCAAAATACTTAACTTCCATCTTTCGCCTTTGTTTTCAGCACCTGGTTTCCCACAGGCTGCGAGGAAAATGAAAAAGATGATGATCTTACTGAACTTGAACATTGTACAATCTTTATAATTAGAATCTTAACTTAATATCAATAACCTATTCTTCCTTCGTTGTATTCACCCACAGCAAAAATCAACAGCTGGCTAAGGTCTTCATCCTCTCCCATCACGATATATTTTCCATCTTCGGACGTCGCCATGGTTCCTATTTGAAAGCCGCGCCACATTATCCCCTGTTCAATGCCGGGAGCGACCATATTGAATTCGGGATTTCCCAGATCAACAAATCCTTCACCCTTCGGATCATAGCTGAACAAATGAGCGTATCCCGGAGCTCCGCCTGCGATGCCGTAAAGCTTTCCGTCTTTGGCAAAAGTCAACGCTCTCAGCCGGGGCATCATCATAACCTTTCCCAGATTCCTGACTTTCTTTGTTGCGGGATCTATGGAAAAAAGTTGTCCATCCCCTGCGTTTCCACCAAATAGGATTCCCTGAGACGATTTTGCCCACGACTCTACCTGTCCCAATGTACGGCGGCCCCACACCTCTGGTAAGTTGTCGTCCAGGAACTTGAAGCTGTCGTCTTTTGGATTGAAGGTAAATATTCTATTGACAGGCCCACTGCCATATATTAATCCGGAATTGTCCTCCACAAGCGCTTTGGATAAGTAATCTTGCGGCTCAAGTGCATATTCATGAAACTTTCTGATATCCTTTTGCGTGGGCACCAGATCTTTAAACGTTTTCACTTCCTTCCGGGCGATATTATACTTAAAGAATATCCCCGATGGAAACGTAACGCCGAACAGTGTAGTCCCCTTCGCATCGCCAACCAGTGAAAAGATTCCTTCTCCCGCAACCGGAACACCCAGATCTTCGATATTAATCTTAGCATCTGACCCGATCCGGATCTGCATCAGGTGCCCCTCCCCCGTGGACCCATCTGATTTTTTATTTGCGATCGTCCCGGCAAACAACACACCATTTTTCCCCTTAACATATCCGGTCGATATGCTGCGTTGTCCCGCGATGACTTCATTCAGGTCTGTAAAAGTTTTCAGTTGTCTTTCCTTTATCGAGGCCACGAACACGAAAGGGTTTAGCCCCTCCTTCGCGGAAGTACCGCCCACAACATGATCACCCACCACTGCCATCGATGAAATGGAATTACGGTAGATCGGCAATCGCTTCAGGTCGGTATTGTCAAGGGAGACTTCTATGGCAAATCCTTCCTTAGGATTAAAAAAAGTATACTGAGCATATACAACAGCAGGGCACACATTCATTAGAAATAATGCCAGAAAGCTTGTGGTTAACTTTTTCATTTTTGAACCTCTTTTTCAGGGTTGAACTTAATTAAAAACGCACTGGATCCGGTTCCTTCCTCACCGGCAACAGATCCTTTTTTGTTGTCCTTTCTTCCAAGGAAATAGAGATTCCCGTCCTTATCTTTGGTATCGCCTCCGGTGGCCTCGGAAATTTCAGAGATCGGAAAATCAAAAAGTATCCTGCTCTTTTTCGTGGCGGGATCAAACTCCATCAATACAGTTGTATTCTCTTTTATGTAGTTACCATGGCCGCCGATGATATAATACAATTTCCCATTGTTCCCGATATTTAAATTCGGAACATAAGGGCGCCAGGGTTCGATACTACCGGTATCGGCTACACCACCGAGATCTTCCACCTTCCCGATGCCGTCTTTTTGCGGATGAAACGCCAGCACTTTCGCGCCGTAGGTAAGCAGATAAATGACCCCGTTCTTTTCATCCTTTGCAAAGGCCGTTATCCCGGTAACGATCTTGGATCCGGGTGTACCTGGAAATGATGGCAGACTTTCTTTTGCAAATACAAGCCTATTCCGGCCCTTATCATATTTTACCAGCCTCTGGCGCCAATCCACGTAATAGCAGTTCCCCCACGCATCCGTAAACATAACACGTGGTACGTGCGCGCTTCCTAACCTTCCGAGGTCCTGAAAATCATTTTTTTTGGGATCATAAACCGTGAAGTGAACCTGCGGATAACTGATCCCGTATATTTTACCGGTCTCGTGATCCACATCAATGTCTTTGATACTCTCATACTGCAAACCCATTCCCAGGTTTGTGAGCTTGTCAGTCGCGGGATCCCACTTCATAAAAAATCCCCCCGCATATCCCTGGGGGTGCTCCATCAAGTACTCTTCTCTTGATTCACCTCCATCGGTACTGAAATACATGCATCCATCCGGGCCGGCAACGATCTTCGAATGTATTTTTCCCTGCCACTGGAATGGCCTTAAGTACGCCATGTCACCGATGAAACCCTTCAGCGCCATCGTATTCTCGGATGCCTTGTATTCATAAAAGGCGATCTTGTCTTTGTGATTCGTGACCCCGACGTAAACGCTGTTATATTTTGAATTATAACCAATATCATCCCATGTTGAATGACCGTCAGGGAAATCCGGGTACTCAATGAATGCAATATTCTTCCCGTTTACCTTCCGATCCTGACCGGTCACTGCTGTGTGCAGGGTCGTCACCATCAGCAACAATATCACCCAGGGTACTATGATTTGCTTTTTCATGAAATAATACCGTGCTGATTTCTTTTTCATTTCATCCATGTCTCAGATTTTTTCATTTAGATCTTAAAACCATTTTTACAATAACTCCCATCTTCAGGCTGCGGCACGCATTTCCCAATGATGGCAATTTCAGAAGCATTCCGTTATGGTACTCCGGACTGCTTCCATGTAACCTCGAGGGCCGTTGAATCATTTAACCCCACAACCACGAGATCATTATTTTGAGTATTTTCTATTTTTCGCAGACTCCTCACATTGCCGCGAATATTCAAACCGCTGACAGCCTGAGGAACATAAGTAAAGCCACCTTGTCTGTCACCTGTTAGCAGCACACCATGGTTGGAACTGTAACGTCCATATTTTATCCGTGTCCATGTATTATTCCCACACAGTAGGATATCCTTCACGCCATCCGTATTGGCATCCATGGACGTGATGCCATACACGGGAGAATATTGGGCTTCTTTCGGTAAAATATGCAGTGCAAAGTCCTGGTTCTCCCTGTTTTCCAGATAAACCGTTTCCATTATTTCCGCTTTCAGCACACGCGCATCCTTTACCTGCTCCTCAGAAAAAAGGTCGTGGAAAGTAGCCTCCGAATAATCGTTGTAAGTCAAAAAGGACTTCTTCAGCGAAGGAACCTGTGCGATCAGGTCATCCCTGGAGGCAGCGGGGTACGAAACACCATCGACATAATAACACATGATCGGGTCAACAGATCCATTTTTATCAAAGTCGTGGTAGTATAAAGTCATGGGCGACTGCTCACTCGCCCGGAACTGGGTATTCAATCCGCAGTTACCGATGACCACGTCCAGATCTCCATCCATATTCATGTCTTCAGCATGCAGCGTGTTCCACCAACCGGTACTGGGAAACTTGATATACGTTCCGGATGCATCCACAAGCTTTCCTTTTTCATTCAGGAATACTTTTATCGGCATCCACTCTCCTACCACCATCAGGTCGGGGAAGCCATCTTTGTTCAGATCCATCCAGATAGCATCGGTTACCATTCCGAGTTGCTGAAAATCGGGGGCAAGTGTAGCAGTCACATCGCTGAAATTTCCCTTGCCATCGTTGAGAAACATTTTACTGTCAGGCGCTTCCGGATACTTGCCCGGCACCAGTCGACCGCCTACAAAAATATCAAGGTCACCATCCCGGTCGATGTCTGCCGCCTTCACACATCCTTTGCTGATCAATGCTTGTGGCAACCCGTTTTCTTTTTTCAAAAATACGCCCCTTCCGTCGTTGATGTATAACCGGTCCTGTAATGCGGGATGCAGCTCGTCAAATTCGTATCCGCCACTGGCCACATACAAGTCAAGATCGCCATCCCCGTCGGCATCCAGGAACTCCGCGTCCGCATCCTCACAGATCGCATCGCTTGCAAACGCTGGTTGTGGTTTCCCGATAAACTTACCTTCCGCTTCCTGGAGAAATACCCGGCCGGCGCTGTTTTTGCTGCCTCCGACAAACAGATCATCGACGCCGTCTCCATTCACATCGCCGACCGCCATGCAGGGTCCCTCGCGCGAGAGGTAGTTGGGCAATAAGATCTGTACAGTAAAATCCCTAAAACCATTTTCTACATGCCGGATGTCAGACAGGGGTGTAGTTGTAAACAATCCCGTCGCGGGTAATGAACGATCGCTCTCCAATTTTGCGGTGGCGTTTGAATCGCTTATTGCGTGCAGTTGGTTTACATTCAAATTAAACAAACGCTGTAATTTACCATCCGGCCACGCGATCACGACGGAATCAACCTTCGTATGGGCGCCAACACCAAAATTCAGAACCGGATCTACTGAAGACTGAAAGCCCCTTGAAACAAAGGATTCCTGATAATATTGCGACACACCGCAATACAAGGTTACTTTCGCGCCGATCGCATGCTTATTCTTCGTGGCGGACTGTAACCTGACCTTCACAAAATTATTTCCTGGAATTTCATCACTGTTGTTCCTGTAGACTCCGGCGACGCTGTTTGTATTGTTGACGACAAGGTCCAGATCGCCGTCATTGTCCAGATCGGCATAGGCCGACCCTGATGACAACGTATTATGATCAAGACCCCAATCGCGGGTGCGTTTTGAGAAAGAGTCGTCTCCGTTGTTTTGGAAAATATAATTCGGCAGTGGATTCGGCGGCATCTTTGCGATGTAATCTGTCAAAGCATTCATCTTTTCCCCACGTCTCTCCTTCAGAATACCATTGACGGAATACACGACAAAGTCCATGTCAGTATAATCTCTTACATAACCATTTGAGACGAACAGGTCTTTCAGTCCATCATTGTCAAAGTCCGCAAAGAGGGCTGCCCAACTCCAGTCGGTGGCGGAGATCCCTGCCATCTGACCGATCTCGCTGAAGGTCCCGTCGCCGTTATTCTTCTGTAACATATTGCGACTGTACTGGTAATAAAATCCCTTCTGAAAAAGATTCTGGAACTTGTCGAAGTTTTCCGAACCGATGTGCGTTTTCTGACCCTTGTTACCCTCCGGCAGCATGTCCAGGGCGATTACATCTGTGAGTCCGTCGTTATTAAAATCGGCAATATCCGAGCCCATGGAAAACAACGGCACCTGGTCCATGCGCGCAGAAAGTTCCTCGCGAAATGTTCCGTCGGCGTTGTTGATAAACAAATAGTCGGGTTCATTAAAATCGTTGGATACATAAACATCCGGCCAACCGTCATTATTGATATCCGAAACGGCAAGTCCGAGTCCTGCAGTCAGGATATTGGAAGTAATTCCCGCATCCCGGCTGACGTCAGTATATTTACCATTGTCATTCCTGTATAGTTTACCGGCAAAATCCGGATTATACTGATTGCGCAATCCGGCATTGATCTTACTTCCTGCCGAATAAAGTTGAAGGGAATGGTTGATGATGAAGCAATCAAGATCACCATCCTTATCGTAATCGAAAAATGAAGCTTGTGTAGAATATCCGTCATCCGCCAGCCCATACGCTTCGGCGCTTTCAGTAAAACTGAGATCCCCGTTATTGATGAACAATAAATTTTTTCTGGATGCTGATCTGAAATCGGCACTGCGGCAAATGTAGATGTCCAGGAGACCATAATGGTTAATATCCGCCATGGTCGCACCGGTACACCAGCCTTCTTTGCTGGCCACTCCGCTTTTGGCGGTGATGTCTTCAAAGGTGAGATCACCCTTGTTCAGAAACAGTCTGTTCTTTACCATGTTACCGGTAAAAAAAATATCTTGCAGGCCGTCGTTATTAATGTCCCCAATGGCGACGCCTCCCCCATTATAGAAATAGGAATAGTTCAGAATATTGAATGACTCAGTTTCGTATAAAGTGTTGTTGAAATTGATCCCGGTTTCCTCTTCATCCAGTTGTGTGAACAAGATGGAGTTATGATCACAACTCAGGAGTAAGGGGATGGTGAATAAACAAAGTACAAGACGAAAGAACCTCAACATTACAGGCTTAGGAGTGTTTAATGAAACCGAATCAGGTCTGACATCGGGACAATGCCTTAATGAACGCATTTCCCAATGCCAGACCTGCTGTCCGGTCTCTATGAATATTGATATTTTAATTTACATCCCACCACAAATTCGTAGTCACCTTGTCAGTGCCACCCAGCAGTTGAACGGCTTTTTCAACTTCAGTACCATTCGTTTGTATTTCTGAAGTAAGGAATGGCAATCTTTTTATCGTTTGAGTGGTCGGATCTGTAATATCCAGATTGTCCGAATTGGCCACAGGATACAAAGGAAGTACATCTTGTCTTCTAAAATCAGCCCATGCTTCTACACCGTCGGGAAATAACGCCAGCCATTTCTGCATGGCAATTTGTTCCAGCTGGACATTCTGATCCGCTTCGTTGAATTTTACAGGAACATCCGATAGCGCCCTGGTGTTAAGAAAGTCCCCGGGAGGAACGGGCGTATTCATGCTGTTGATATAGTCCGCAACAGCGGTGGCATCGGCAATGCCCCACTGTTTCATGGAATTGGTGATACCAGCCTCATACAGCTCTTTTGCAGATCCACCCATGTTCCATCCTAGCAAAGCCCCTTCTGCGCGTAAAAAATACGCTTCAGCAGTACACATGACATTTGCAGGCGTTGATAAGAAACTGGCAAGACCACCGGACACGGGATCAGTCCAGCGCGGGCCTACATGCGAGTTGGCATCAGGCTTGTTCATGGCATCACCCAATTGTGCAATGGAAAGTCCGTTTCTCAGACCTTCATACGTCCCTGTTTTTTTGGCGGGGATAAAATATTCAGGAAGGCGCGGATCATCATAACCTACCAATGCAGATTCCATGGCAGCGGTCATTCTGAATTCATTCCATTCTGACATCACAGAGATCGGATTCCGGTCTGATACAGCATGCTTCTGTGCTTTCGCGTCATGGTCAGGGCTGATTGTGAAAACTCCTTCAGCATAAGCGGCTTCCGCTTCCGTGCGGGCGCGATTCGCATCTACCTTTGATACCCTGAGGGCTAAGCGCAAACGCAGGGTATTGGCGAATTTTATCCATTTGGTGATGTCACCGGCATAGATAATATCAAAAGCGCCAAAAGGTTTCTCCGTTGCTGGCTTTGTCTTCAGGACTTCCACCGCTTCATCCAATCTCTTAAAGAAATCGTCATAGATCGCTGACTGCGCATCATAGGGAACGGAGGTACCGGGGATTCCCGCTTTGGAATAAGGGATAGGGCCCCAGTAATCGGTTACCCTGTGAAATGAATATACCCACCAGATATTGGCGAGCGCATATTCGGCCGAGGCTGGGTCTGTATTTGCAAACAGGGTTTGCAGTTGCGGCACGATGACAGTGTATTGTTTGCTCCACGGTCCATTCGCCCATGACATCTCTATCACCAGGCGGTCGGTGGGGAAATACGAGGTGTTATTCGCAAAGTATTGCGCGTATTGGTCAGCATACAAATTTTGTGCTGTCTGATCATTCCACGGCACAGCTGACAGCGCCCTGGCAAAAAGGAAAGGCAACTCCGCAGGTCCGACAGTGGCAACGGTGTTCTTATTTGTGTTGATCTCTTCGTAGTCATTGGTACAGGATGAAGCCAGCACCACACCTGAAGCCAGCAACGCGTACAGGTATATTTTTAACTTATTC
>JBARAD010000031.1:0-3627 GCA_049791675.1 Chryseosolibacter sp. | reverse complement strand
TGCGTCGTGTCGCCCACTATGTTTGACCCATCGTTGCAACGGAGGCTTATCCGGTCTGTGCCAGAACAGCCTGGGAAATTTTAATTTTCAAATGTATGGGAATACAAAAAAGTGTCGTCCAACTGACAGGTTCCGTCGGAAATCTCACCTTCTATAAAACGAAGGATGGCTTCCTGGCCCGTCAAAAAGGAGGTGGCATAAGTAAGGCCCGCCTCTTATCTGATCCGAAGTACGCAAGGAACCTTGAAAACCTGTCGGAATTCAGCCGTGTAAACAAAGCATCGAAACTGATGCGCACCGCGCTGCGTGATTTCCTTGTGAATCGCGCCGACCGCAACATGACGCGCAGACTCTCCAGTTCTTTGATGACAGTACTGCGTTCCGATCCCACGAACGATCGCGGTAGCCGCCTCGTCCAGGGTGGCGACCTGAGCCTTCTGAAAGGCTTTGAATTCAACGAAAATGGTAAGGTGCTCTCCTTCGTGTTTGCGCCGTTCACTACTTCGATCGACCGTGTCGCGGGCGTGCTGTCATTTGACATGCCTGCATTTTCTCCCGCCAAGATGATCCGTCATCCCGAGGGTACAACGCACTTCAAACTGAAGATCGCTGCTACCGCGCTGGATTTTGAAAACAATTCATATCTGGCCACCATGGTGGAAAGCGTGGAGATCGATGCAAAGGCGCTTCAGCAGGAACCGGTACAAATGACAACTCAGTTGCCGGCCAACCTGACCACACCACTTTTGCTCACGTTAGGCATCGAGTTCTTCCAACAGGTGAACGGAAAACTTTATCCATTGGAAAATGGAGCCTTCACAGGGATCGCAATCGTGGAAGCAGACCAGGCCCCGGCTTAGCGTAGGCGTAACAAAATGTTGATCACCCAAGGCAATTTTGATGGCCGACCGCTTCAATGCATGGAAGTCCAATGCCAGAGATCCTTATCTCCTCCGTACGCGGCGCACAAGAATCAATACGCGTGACGGTCGCAGAAATGATCTGTAAGCGCTGAAAGTGACCAACCCGGAACCTGCCTTGCGCCGGACAAGGCGGGTTCTTTTCCAACCATGGTCCCTCGCCCATGGGTGTGCAACGATTGTATTTCAAATAAAAACGTTTTACTTATGAATGTAATTCAGAGAATGAAAGCCCCAACCCCGAAATTTTTCCGGGTACTAAGGACCATCGGACTCGTCCTGGCCGCGGCCAGCGGGGCGCTCCTCGCCTCGCCTATCGCGTTGCCCGCGGCAGTGATCACCGCAGCGGGATATCTTACCGTAGCGGGTAGCGTGATCACCGCCGTAAGCCAGACCGCGGTTCCCAAAGAGGAAGAAGAAGATGACGACGACCCGTCGAGCTATGTCGACACTCAGTAGTCATCACGGCACGGCTGCAGGCACCCTGGGAGGAACAATCCTCTCCATCTTCGCCTCCATCCATACCGGAGAAGTGACCAAAACCATCATCCTGGCCACCATCGGTGCCCTCGTAAGTTTTCTGGTCTCCCTCGGATTAAAATGGATCACCAAGCGCATCCGCCTCAACCGTTAAACACAGAAGGCTTCCGTCAGGAAGCCTTCTTCTTTATTGTCCATACAAACGCAGCGATGAAAAGCAACCCATCGGAAGCACGATTTTACTCACAACTCACCACTCACCACTCACTTAATGCCTAATTCCCAATGCCTAATGCCTAATTAATGACCGATGCCTCATCACTGATCACTGAAGACTGATTACTGATGACTGATTATGACCGATGTCCCATCACTGAAGACTGATTACTGATGACTGATTATGACCGATGCCCCATCACTGATCACTGATTACTGATTACTGATTATGCCGGGTGCGGCAATTCACTTCGATCAGGCTTGCCTCCGTTTGCCCGATAGTGCGTACGTGGAAAGGACTTTCCTGGGGCAAACTGTTTACGCTCTCGATTTAACCCTGGGTTGAAACCCAGGGCTATTGAAATTGAACCCTTTCAGGGTTTTGAAAATCGGATAACATGACAAAGTAGGACTACTTACTGGTTACTATTTACTGATCACTACTTACTGGTTACTATTTACTGATCACTACTTACTGGTTACTATTTACTGATTACTACTTACTGGTTACTACTTACTGAATACTAACAACCCCCCTCACCTCCTCCATCCTCAGCCCGGCATACTCGCAAAACTCACGCAGCGTCACGAGCTGGTGCTCTTCCTTGCCGAAATGCGCCTTCACCCTGCGTATCATCATCCTGCCATAACGTTCGCTTTTCCCGGTGATACACTGGATATCCTTCGGATAGATAACAATCCGGCTAAACCGATCCTGCTTGCCAGGTGTCCAGCTCGCTTGACTTACCGTCTTGCTGACCGCACCTTTGCGTGACAAGGACCCTTCGTCTGCTGTGATGTCCGAGGCCATGGTACCTCATATAACATGAAATATGAAGGCCACCCTCAACAACACCCTGTACGGTTTTCCAGATAAAATGAAGAGACACGCCCTTTCACACCAATCGAATTCAAGCAAACGCACAACCTCACCACTCACCACTCACCGCCCCCCCAACGCCACCTGTCGCAGCACCTTCAGCGCAGCAGACATATGCTTTTCAACAGTCTTGACAGATATTCCCTGGCGCGCTGCGATCTCCCGGTATTTCATGTTAAATCGCCTGTGAAGGATGAAGATAGCCTTTGTCTTCCGGGGCATTTTGTTCATTGCCTCCCTGAATGCGTTATCCAGTTCAGTCTTTTCCAGCGCTGTCCCAGGCGAAAGGGCGTATGCAGCGCGCGGCTCATTCAGGAGCGGAAGCATTCTTTCCCGCTCGACTTGTCTCTTCCGGATATAGTTCAGCGATCTGTTAACGACCGCCTTGACAAGGTACGGGAGCACGATTGATTTTGAACCAAAAAAGCGATGGCGTCTCGCGAGATCGACAAACAGATCCATCACAACATCATGTGAAGCGTCAGGATCATGTAATATGTTCCGGGCCGCCCTGTATAACGCCTCGTAGTTCTTCCGATAGAGTACTTCGAGGACCTTCGTCTGTATGACTGAAAGCCTCCCGGTATCAGGATTTTTAGTGCTGTGTCCTATGGCTGAAATTGGTTTTCTGATCAGACCAATTCCAATAACAATATTTCCCCCGAGAAAAACGTCAGGGTAAACCCTGATAGAGTTTCGCTATCGGGAGTAAGTGATGAAAGGTAAAAGGGTAAATGGGGTCGTGGGTCGTGTAGAGACAAGGCATGCCTTGTCTAAAATGTTTGAGAGAGACTGTAAAGTGAACTAATCAGGAATCATGGTAATCCTTCAATCCCACAAATCAAGGTTCGGACAATGTGTGGCAGGGACGCTTCAACCCATGTTCCGCACTCTGACTAACGCCAATTCCCAATGCCTAATTAGTGACCGATGCCCCATCACTGATCACTGAAGACTGATTACTGATTACTGATTATGACCGATGCCCCATCACTGAAGACTGATGACTGATGACTGATTATGCCCGATCACTGATATCACTGATTACTGATTACTGATTATGGCTCCTGGGGCACACTGTTTGTTGTTCCTTTTTATTTACCCCGGGTTAAAACCCGGGGCATGATGATG
>JBARAD010000030.1:0-8280 GCA_049791675.1 Chryseosolibacter sp. | reverse complement strand
AAGTTTCGGAAACGTGATCTTCCTCGATCATGGTTACGGCTATGAAACGCGCTACGCACATCTTTCAGATTTTAACGCCAGCGGGGGTCAGCACATTAAAAGAGGCGATATTATAGGATTTGTTGGCAATACCGGTCTTTCGCGCGGGCCCCATCTCCATTACGAAGTGCTTTACAAGGGTGAACAAATCAATCCCATCAATTTCTTCCAGCGCGACCTCAGCAACAAGGAATATGAAAAATTGGTAGAAGAAGGCAGCAAACAGCGGGAATCCCTGGATTAATATTTCCAAAATTCTGAATTCTCCTTTTCTTTGCACTCCAATTTTTACTGGTTCTTCATGCGGGTGGTATTAATAGTTGTGTGCGGTGTGCTTTCTCTCCCTGTTTTTTCTCAGCAAAAGCAGGATTCCAGGCTTTTTCCAGATTCAGTTGCCAATGTAGGTGGTGCTACGCGCGCGGCCAGCGATTCCACTGCGTCCATCAAAAGTGACACAATCTCCATTATTGGCGTCGGGGATATCATGATGGGAACAAATTACCCGGAGGACCGCCTTCCACCGGATCATGGAGAATTTCTCCTGCGCGATGTGGCGTCTGTGCTCCGCAACGCCGATGTCACATTCGGAAACCTTGAGGGCACACTGCTTGATGAAGGTGGAACGCCAAAAAAATGCAGCAATCCCAAGGTGTGTTATGCCTTCCGCACTCCTGTCCGTTATGTAAAAAACCTCGTTGATGCGGGATTTGATATGGTAAGCCTCGCCAATAACCACGCCGGTGATATGGGTGACGAGGGTCGTGACACCACGATGAATGCCCTCATTGACGCAGGGATACTGCACGCGGGCCAACAATCCATGAAGACAACCATCCTCGTGAAAGACAGTATCAAATATGGGTTGGCCGCGTTCGCTCCCAATGCGAACTGCGTACCACTCAACGACCTCGAAGGAGCCAGAAACATGATCATGCAACTGGATTCACTCGTCGATATTATTATCGTTTCGTTTCACGGCGGCGCAGAAGGCGCCAAATTTCAGCATGTGCCGCGCACACACGAACTTTTTTACGGAGAAGATCGTGGCGATGTCTATGAATTCTCGCATACGCTGATCGATGCCGGCGCCGATATTGTGTTCGGACATGGTCCCCACGTGACCCGCGGCATTGAAGTTTATAAACAACGCTTTATTTCCTACAGCCTGGGCAACTTTTGCACCTACAAAGGAATTAACGTTGCAGGCGTGAATGGCCTCGCGCCCATTGTCAAAGTATTTACCAATGCATCGGGTGAATTTCTAACAGGGGAAATCACACCCACGATTCAAACGCACGCCACCGGCGTACAGATCGACCCCGCAAAATCCGTTATCAAAATCATACAGGAATTATCCGAAAAAGATTTTCCGGAATCGGAAATTCAGATTGACGATAATGGTATAATTACTTATCTTGGACAGTAACATGGCGTATAAGGAAAAAGAAATCGAAAAGCTTTACTACTCCATCTGAGAAGTTGCTGAAATATTCACAGTTGCCCCTTCCCTCATCCGCTTCTGGGAGTCTGAATTCGATATCATCAAGCCAAAAAAGAACCGGAAAGGCAACAGGCAATTCACAAAAGAAGATATTGACAACGTCCGCACCATCTATCACCTCGTAAAAGAGAAAGGATTTACCCTGCAGGGGGCAAAAGAAATGTTGCGCAATGATTCTCAGGCTGTCAAAGACAAAATGGAGATGCTCGACTCCCTGCGCAATTTCCGCAAATTCCTCGTCGAGCTCCGCGAAAAGATGCACTGAGCGTTTGATAGCGCTTGCGAACGACAGCAGGAATCAGGATCGATAACTTTATTGTCAACTGCACAATTCTGCAATTGACAAAATTGATATAAAAAGACCCTATCCCGTTCTGAATGGATCAGAATCGTCTCGCACTGCTTGCACTTCACTTTATCCCGGGTATTGGAGATTACTTGATCCGGCAACTGGTGAGCTATTGCGGCTCAGCCGAAAAGGTTTTCAAAATGCCCAGGGGCAAATTGCAGAAGATACCGGGCGTCGGTGCGGTGACGGCCGAAGCAATCTGTCAGGGTAAACCTTTCGTACTCGCAGAAAAGGAATTCCGAAAAGCTGAAAAAGAAAAAGTCGACCTCCTCTTTTTTACAGACAAAAACTTTCCGTCACGCCTTCGTCAGGTGAACGACGGGCCCACGCTGCTGTATGCAAACGGTAAGATGGATCTCGAAAACCCAAAGACCGTTGCCATTGTCGGTACCCGGCAGTCTACCGCGTATGGAAGGGAGTGTGTCGAAAGCCTCGTAAAAGATCTTGTTCCGCACCAGCCACTGATCATCAGCGGGCTCGCCTATGGCATTGACATTCACGCGCATAAGCACGCCGTAAAAAATAATCTGCCTACTGTTGGTGTGATGGGCAGTGGAATGGACGTGGTCTATCCCGCCGCGCATCGCGAATTAGCGAGGAAGATGATGGAGCATGGCGGCTTGTTAACGGAACAACCGTTCGGCACGCAACCCGATGCGCATAATTTCCCTGCGCGTAACCGGATCGTTGCTGCCCTTTCCGATGCCATTATTATCGTCGAAGCCGCTGAAAAAGGCGGCGCCCTCATTACTGCAGATATCGGGAACAGTTACAACAAGGATGTTTTTGCCTATCCGGGAAACGTCAAACAAAGTCATTCGGCGGGGTGCAACAACCTGATCAAATCCAACCGGGCACACCTGATGACTTCGGTAAGAGATCTTCAATACATCATGAACTGGGATCTTCACGCAAAACCCGTCAGGCAGGAGCCTGTTGTACCGGACGGATATACGCCGGAAGAACAACTCATCATCAAAACCTTGCTGGAAAACAACAAACAACTCATGATCGATGAGATCAGCTGGAAAACAAATCTTCCTATCAGCAAACTGGCTTCCTTGTTACTCACCCTGGAATTTAAAGGACTTGTTTCTTCCCTTCCGGGCAAGGTCTATAAGCTGACAAAATGGTAAGTTGAATAATGATCAATTGACAAACAGCTCCGGTGGTTTTATTGTCCTGTTGCAAAAACCTTATCCGCGAAAGCGAGCGCCTCAAAAAACTTTTCTTTATCAATGGGAATGCTGACACCCGCTGCATCGAAATAAGAAATAATTGTTTCGGTGGCTATGTTCCCAACCAACTCATCCTTTGCCATCGGACATCCTCCATACCCGCGCAGCGCCCCATCGAATCTCCTGCAGCCTCCGCGGTAAGCAGCTTGAACTTTCGCGCGAGACGCGGAAGGTGTTGAATGCAGGTGCACGCCCAACTCAGCTTGCGGGAATTGCCTGGAGATCGAGGAAAAAAGCGATTCGGTCGCAGCGGTGTCTGCCACCCCGATGGTATCCGCAAGGGAAATTACATCGGAGCCTAATGTAATGAGAATATCGACGAACTGCGCCACCAGATCAACTTCGTAAGGATCGCCATAGGGGTTTCCAAAACCCATGCTGATGTAGGTGACGAGTTTCTTTCCCTTTCTGTCACAGATGTTTTTGATCTCCTCCAGGGAGTTCAAAGCTTCCGCGATGGATTTATTGGTGTTTCGCTTTTGAAACGTTTCCGAAATGGAAAGGGGAAATCCGAGATAAGTCAGCGCAGCGTGATGCGAAGCTTCGTCCGCACCGCGCGTGTTGGCTACAATGGCCAGTAATCTGGAATGACTCTCAGTAAGATCAAGCTGTTCGAGCACCTGAACTGTGTCCGCCATCTGAGGTATCGCCTTCGCTGAAACAAAACTTCCGAAGTCGATGGTATCAAATCCCACCTTCAACAATTTATTGATGTATTCGACTTTGCGCGAAGTGGGTATAAACTCCGGTATCCCCTGCATCGCATCGCGCGGGCACTCAATGATCTTGACAGAACTCATGTGACTGATTTAAGCTCATCTAATATTTGACAAATAAATGGTAAATAAAAGTGGTAGCCCTATGGTGACAAATTAACGGACCATAATGCACTTTAACCCCGATTCTCATAGGAAGTTGTTTTCCATGCGATTAAGGGAAGAACCGAATCCCCTGTAAATGCCTTTACCTGAATTTACCGGTACGCTTGGATTAAAACGCGCTGCTCATTTATTGCGCAGGGCCACCTGTGGAGCTACCAAACAACAGATTGACGCCTTCTCCATGCTGACACCGGCGCAGGCCATTGATCAGCTTTTCCGCCAAACACTGCCGGAACCGCTTCTGCCACCCGACCCACTGACTGGCCGGGAATGGTTCGTCTCCGGAACAACCGACGACAACAGCCCGGACGAAGATCTTCAGGAATATTTCAAAGGATGGTTTCTATCTCAAATACTGAGCACAGGCGTGGACCCGGCTTTTTCACTCGCCTATTCAACAAGGGAAAAGATGGTCTTCTTCCTGCATTCGCACTTCACCACCATACAATCAAAGGTCAATAACAGCAGGGCGCTTTATTTCCAGAACCAGCTTTTCCGGGTGTTCGCCTTGGATGCACTGAACCCAGACCCGCTTATCAATTTCAAAGAGCTTTCCGTTAAAGTAAGTGTAGACAATGCCATGCTGCGCTTGCTGGACGGGAATCTCAATATCAAGGGTAGCCCGAATGAGAACTACGCCCGTGAGTTCCATGAACTGTTTTCAATAGGCCGGGGGTTGGAGGGAACGCTACCGGCCCCTTCAACACCGGGCGACTATATTTTATTTACCGAACAGGATGTCCAGGCTGCCGCGCGTGTATTTTCAGGCTGGGAAGTCGACGAGGACTTTCAGACAATAGATGCTGTAACCAACGTTCACAGGGGCAAAGTAAGGGGAGGAACATTGAATGCCGCATCGCACGACAATGAACCCAAGCAATTCAGCGCTCGTTTTAACAGCGCCATCATCGCACCAGACCCGGCATTGCTGAACGGCGGAATGGCTACGGAAGCAAGCGCGCTGGATGAGATCCGGCAACTTGTTGACCAGATCTACGGTAAAACGGAGACAGCGAAAAACATCTGCTGGAAGATCTACCGCTTCTTTGTATATGCACCACACACCCCCGAAGCCAGTCAGCTGATCGACGGATCGGTTATCACCGAAATGGCCAATACTTTTCAGGCCAGTAATTACAAGATCCAACCTGTTATCGAAGAACTTCTCCGCAGCCAGCATTTTTACGATGCCGGCGCCGGAGTCACCGATGACAATTTCGGCGGCATCATTAAATCACCGCTCGATCTTGTTGCAGGGACACTTCGGTTCTTCAACATCGCACTGCCGGACATGTCCGCGCAAACCACGCAGTTCTATGAAGCCACCGGTGAGATCATTGCCATACTCGAAAATCTTGGAATGAAGTTCTTTGAGCCGTACGACGTGGCTGGCTATGAAGCGTATCACCAGTTCCCGGTTTATCATCGCAGCTGGATTACACCAAACTATCTCGCACGCCGGTATGAATTTATCCGCGATGTCGTCACCAGCTCCGAAAACCATATGTTCAATGCAGATGTGTACGAATTTGTCAAAAACAATTATGCTGACACCATTGCATCGGACGTCCGTACCCTCATTGTGGAACTGGCAAAATACCTTCTGCCTGTTACCGACAACCTCACTTTTGACGAGAATACAGACGACAACGCCTCGCTTACTGCTCAGCGACTCAATTACTTCAGGGAGCGTTTGCTCCAGCAGTTTGATGAAACCTACTGGACTACCCGCTGGAACAGAGGGTCGGCCGACCTCCGGGATCAGTTGGAATTTCTTTTCAATGCCATGCTTCAATCACCCGAATACCAACTTTCCTAATCGCACGTATGAACCGTTCACGAAGAAAATTCTTACAACAGTTCCCCGCGGCGCTCAGCATACCATTTACACTGGCAGGCATGCCGGTGAATCTGATGGCGGAGAACGCATTGACAAAAATGGCGCGCTCCAGCCTGACCAATGACCGGGTACTGGTCATTCTGCAAATGCATGGCGGCAACGATGGCCTTAACTGCCTCATTCCGGTAGACGACTACGAATTATATTACAGCAAACGCGCAAATATTGCCATCCCTGCCAGGAACAGCATCCGTAAATATATTCCCCTCGACAGCACACTTCCCCCTGAACAGCAGGTAGGTCTTCATCCGGACATGATGGCCATGAAGCAGATGTACGATCAGGGAAGGGTTGCCGTGGTGCAGGGCGTTTCCTATAAGAATAACAACGGATCGCACTTTCGCGGCCGCGATATTTTATTCATGGGGGGCGCCCATGATGAATATCTCCATTCCGGCTGGGTGGGCCGCTACCTGCAGCAGGAAATTGCTCCTGAACAATATCCCCGCGATTTTCCCAATGCAGCGATGCCAGACCCGCTGGCCCTTGAAATGGGAAATGACGTTTCACTGATCTTTCATCAGCATGGCAACATTCCGACTTCAATCTCCATAACCGATCCGGAGGGTTTTGCCGAACTCGTCGGGGGGCTCGAAGGATTTCTGGATGAGAATGTAGATCCAAGGGGCATACCTCCGGCGTACCTTCAGGATTCTCCATATTATAATGAGTTGGATTGGATCTTAAGCCTGGAAGATAAATCCAAGGATTACGCCCAAAGACTCGCCACAGTCTATCAGGAAGGTAACAAAGTCGCGGGCCATTCGCATTATCCGGAAACGTATCCTTTCAATGCACCGAAGGGAAGTTTAAAAAATACGCTTACCCCACAACTGCAGATCATCGCACGCTTGTTATCCGGAGGATGTAAAACGAAAGTGTTTCTGATCAGGACGGGAGGATTCGATACACATGCATCACAGGTGGAGGCATATGATCCCACGATGGGGACACATGCTGCATTGATGTATCACATTTCTGCCGCCATGAACGCGTTCCAGGAAGACCTGCGAAAAAGAGGTCTCGAAGACCGCGTACTGACCATTACGACATCGGAATTCGGAAGAAGAATTTATTCCAACGGAAGCTATGGTACCGACCATGGTACGGGCGGTCCCATGTTTATTTTCGGTCAAGGCGTCAAAGCAGGCGTGACCGGGAAGGTGCCAGACCTGACAAGTGCAAACGTGGAAATGCAATACGACTACAGGCTTATTTATGGAAATATTATGCGGGATTGGTTATTGGTCCCGGATGATCAGTTAAACAACATCTTTCCGGGACTGATGCATTCTAACGGAACCGCTGATGGCGTTACCTTTCAGGAACTTCCTTTGGCCAGGCAGCAGATCACAGGCATTGATGACTTCATTGGGGAAAGATTTTCGCTCCGGGAGTGTTTTCCCAATCCGGTTAAGAACAAAACCACGATTCCATTCACGATCAACAATACGCAGCATGTCTGCCTCAACTTATACAATATACACGGAAAAAAAGTAAAGGTCTTTCTCAATGAGGCCCTTCCACCGGGAAACCATGCCATTGAAGCCGACCTCAGCGATTTACCGGATGGACATTACCAGTATCAATTGAAAAGCGGGTTCTTCCAGGACTCAAAAGCATTGATGATTCAAAAATAAACTGATGAAGAAAGTCTTCCTTCTGATCACCTGTGTCCTGCTTACCTGCTGTGCATACAGTCAGCGCAGCGCCAGAAACCGCGGTATGTTTAACAAACCCGTCCGCCACGCGGATTCTTTTTTGCAGAAGCAATGGTGGCTTGGCTTCAAGGCTGGCCCAAATCTCTCCGCCGCGGTTGTTCAGCGTGCCTATCACGTCATCTCGCCAGCCAACTACGATGTTTCCAGGATCTCAAAAAACTATAAGGACTTTCACCGCATGGGCTCGCAGGCCACCTTCGAGATTACTTTTGATTTCCGGGGGATGTCTGTCAGTGTTCAGCCTACGTACCGGACGAGCAGGTTTGTGTATGAGAATAAATATCAATGGGCTGACGCCGAGACACCGGAAAACCGGCTGGTATTGGCATATGAACAAGATCAAAAGACGGCCTGCCTCGATCTTCCCCTGCTGTTGAAATACGAATTGCCAATGGGTAAGATCAGTCCATACATACAGGCAGGTTATCATTTTACTTTTCTCCTGGATGCAAGCAAGTCAGTTACCATTTCCGGAACAGATTATGCATCGGGAGGAGTGAACACCTTCGAAAATGAACCGATCATTGTCGGTGCCAAGGATCTTTTTGCCAGGAATCATTGGGGGCTGATCGCCGGTGGCGGCGTCAATTATTTGCTCGGGAATGTGCGATTGAATGTGGATGTTCAATATAAGAAAGGTATGAGCAACAT
>JBARAD010000029.1:0-17131 GCA_049791675.1 Chryseosolibacter sp. | reverse complement strand
AAAGAGTTTATCCTCGAACTCAGACGCAAGTCTGTCATTTCAGGGATCGCACTTTACATGCTGAGCCTCATCTTTATCTGCTATCTGACGTTCAGCCTCCGGCACAATGCCATCAATGAAGCCACCTGGTCGGCATTGTTCTGGCTGACCATCCTTTTTTCCGTCGTCAATACGGTGGCCAAAAGTTTTATTGGGGAAAAGAAAGGAATATCAATATATTATTACGCCATAGCGAGCCCTCAGGCAATAATCATTTCTAAAATAATCTATAATGCCATCTTATGTTTTGTTCTATCCCTGGCAGGGTACGTCCTCTTTCATCTTTTTATCGACAATCCCATCCAGGACCAGGGGCTGTTTCTCCTGACACTCTTATTAACCTCCATTGGATTTTCCGGGGCGCTCACGCTGATCTCCGGTATCGCTGCCAGGGCCAACAATAGCAATATTCTCATGGCGGTGCTGAGTTTCCCCATCGTGATCAGCATCCTGCTGATGGCCATCCGCATCACCAAAAATGTCCTCGACGGCATCGACCGCACCGCCAGCCACGATGAACTGCTCAATCTCCTCGCCATCAATGGCATCCTCACAACACTGGCGATCCTGCTTTTTCCCTATATCTGGAGAAGCTAGCGCATCTAAGATTTAAAATTCAAGATTTAAGATTAATCTAAGATTTAAGATTGGGAGTCTCTGCAAGTGCTAAGTCTCCCAACGCCCGAATATTCGGATCCGGAACGGTTGTAAAAACCATGGACCGGTTTTAATGTTAAATTTTAAAAATTTTAAACCCTAAATTTTGAATTTTGCCCTACCTTGCGATCCCCCGCCGAATATCGTTTATGAAGAACTGGTTAAAAATTCTGGCTGCCGTAATACTGCTGTTCGTCCATACTGCCGGTTTGCTGATGGATGTTCCCAGGCTTGACATCCTGAATGAAACAGTCCGGGCACTGTACTTCCACGTGCCCATGTGGTTTGGAATGGTGGCGCTGTTTGGCGTTTCAGTGTATCACGCCGTTCGGCACCTGAAAAATCCATCGCCTGAAAATGACCGCAAATCAGTCGAATATGCCAATGTTGGCCTTGTATTCGGAGTCTTGGGAATGATCACCGGAATGCTCTGGGCAAATTATACCTGGGGTTCTCCGTGGCATGGGGATCCAAAACAAAATGGGGCGGCCATCGCGCTGCTGGTGTATATGGCCTATTTTGTATTGCGCGGTTCTGTTGAGAACCACGAGCAAAAAGCAAGGCTCAGCGCGGTGTATAATATTTTTGCCTTTGCAGCAATGATCCCTTTGATATTCATTATCCCCAGGCTTCAGGATTCGCTGCACCCGGGAAGCGGAGGTAACCCCGGATTCAATGCATACGATCTCGACAATCGCATGAGAATGATCTTTTATCCGGCCGTGATCGGCTGGTTTCTAATCGGCCTATGGATCAGCTCGCTCAGGATCCGATATAAAATACTGGAAGAAAAAAATCTTGATCTCGATGAAAACATCTCTTAAGTATCTGCTGGCCCTTTGCCTCTCGGTCTTCGCTGAAAAAGCGTTTGCTCAGAATGCCGAAATGGCCGATACATTTCGCTCCGAGGGAAAAATATATGTTGTGGTGGCCATTGTGCTGATCGTGTTGACCGGACTGATCGTCTATTTGTTCCTGTTAGACCGGAAGATCAGCAAGCTTGAACAAATGATTCAGGAAAAAAAGCAAACTAAACACCAGTCCAAATCGTTTTAAAATTTGTGTATTGATCCTGACCATTTTTGCCTAATTTCGAGGTCCGAACCATGAAAAAGTCTCACATACTGATCATTATTGTTATTGCCGCAGCCATCGGTATTCTGGTATCAACCGCTGGTGACGCGAGCACTTATGTAGGTTTTGGTGAAGCCTATGAAATGGCGACAGCCGGAAACAAGAAAGATATCCATGTTGTCGGTGCACTTACGAAAGATGCATCCGGAAACATCGTCGGCATTGAGGAGGGGATTGACAAGGTTTCTTTTTCCTTCGTGCTCGTGGATGAAAATGGCAAAAAACAAAAAGTTGAATACCGTGAACCGATGCCCCAGGACTTTACAAAATCTGAAAAAGTCGTGGTCATCGGCCGTTATGAAGGTGATACCTTCAAGGCAAGCAAGATCCTTCTGAAATGCCCTTCCAAATACCAGGAGCAAAATGTCAGTGTTTAATGCGAAGACATCGTGATTTTCATGCTTCGTCATTCCTAATGAGTACTTCTTTATGATTCACTACTTTATCGGTGACCTGGGTCACTTCTTTGTGATCACTTCGTTTGTCGCTGCCCTGGCCTCAGCGTTTTCGTATTTCAAGGCAACAAATGCCGGTTCACTGGAGAAAGAAAAATTCTGGAAACAAAACGGGACTTTCAGCTTTTACACCCACGCTGCCGCTGTGCTGGGTATCTGCATATCACTCTTCGTCATCATCGCGAATCATTACTTCGAGTATCACTACGCATACAGCTATTCCGACAGCAAACTTCCGGACCACTACCTGATCTCAACGTTTTGGAACGGCCAGGAGGGGAGCTTCCTTCTCTGGATGTTCTGGCAGGCGGCGCTTGGAATCGTTATTATCCACACGAACAGATTCTGGGAAGGGCCGGTCATGACGGTGTTTGCCATCGTGCAGGCATTTCTGGCTTCCATGATCCTCGGGGTGGTTCTTCCCGGCGTGGATTTCCGCATCGGAAGCTCTCCGTTCGTCTTATTGCGCGAGGTGATGCACGATGCCCCCATCTTTATCAGTCAGCCCGATTTCATTCCGGCGGAAGGAAATGGATTGAATCCGCTGCTCCAGAATTACTGGATGGTGATTCACCCCCCGACACTCTTCCTCGGATTCGCCGCGACCCTGGTTCCCTTTTCATTCTGCATAGCGGGATTGTGGTTGAAGAAATACCGCGACTGGGTGAGGCCTGCACTTCCCTGGGCGCTTTTTGGCGGCGCAATCCTCGGTCTTGGGATTTTAATGGGCGGCTACTGGGCGTATGAGACCCTTAATTTTGGCGGATACTGGAATTGGGATCCGGTGGAAAACGCCGTCTATGTGCCATGGCTTATTTTAGTGGCCGCCATTCACACCATGATCACGTATAAAAATAGCGAGACCGCCCTCAAAGCTTCCATGATCCTGGTGATAACGGTCTTCATACTGATCCTGTATTCAACTTTCCTCACCCGAAGTGGTGTACTCGGGGATTCTTCCGTCCATTCTTTTACAGACCTCGGACTTTCAGGACAACTGCTCATCTATTTGCTGTTCTTCCTGCTCATGGCCATTGGCCTACTGATCTTTCGCTGGAAAGAAATTCCAACCACGGATAAGGAAGTGGCTACCTATTCACGTGAATTCTGGATCTTCATCGGCGTACTTGTGCTTTGCCTCATGGGCTTCCAGGTATTGATGCCAACCTCCATACCGGTGTGGAATAGTATTGTGAACAATGTCTTTGGCGGGTCATCCAACATGGCGCCCCCTGCTGATCAGGTTGGGTTTTATACGAAATTTCAATTGTGGTTCGCGGTAGGGGTGGCGCTTCTCTCCGGTGTGGGTCAATACTTCTGGTGGAAAAAGATCGATGTCCGTCAACTGGGGAAAGAATTGCTTGGGCCCTTCCTTATCGCACTCCTGGCCTTCGTGGTACTGATCAATATCATCATCTTTCAGTTCGGGTCTGAAGCAATCCTGAATATTGGCTACCTGCTCATTTTACTTACCGGTCTTTTTACCGTAGCAGCAAACGGCAAGATCCTCTTCGGCGTGTTAAAGTCAAGTCCTGCTTTATCAGGCGGCGCCATTGCCCACATCGGTATCGGCTTGATGCTCGTAGGCATCATGTTCTCCTCGGGGTATTCGAAAATTGTGTCGCTCAACAATACAGGATTGTTATACAGCAAGGAAGCCAGCGATGAGTATAACCGCGACAACCTGTTACTGTTTATTAATGAACCCAGAACGATGGCCGGTTATCGCATCGAGTTTAAAGGCGACCGACTGGAGCCGCGCGAAAAATCAGGTTATGTTGATCCGAACGACGTAGAATTTACTGACGACCCATTTATGGTGGTTGCCAGGAAGGATATCGTGTACGAAGGCCAAAAACTTTACAACGCCAGGGATACCTTCGAGATCTTCCCGGAGAATCGTTATTACGAAATCCAGCTGACAGGTGGAAATGGCAGCGAGCATCGCCTTTATCCCAGGATACAGGACAACCCGCAGATGGGAATGGCGGCTTCGCCGGATATCAAACGCGACCTGGCAAAAGATCTATATGCCCACGTGGTGGATTTGAACGATCCCGAAAAAGCCGAGTGGAGTGAGATGGAGGAAATAATGATTGCCGCCAACCAGGAATTCTTTGCCAATGACTATGTCGCCGCGTTGGAGAAAGTGGAACGTGTTTTTTCAGTCGGCGCTGTTCAGCTAGACTCGGCTGATGTTGCCGTGAAGGCATCCATTCGCGTAAAGGGTGAGTACCAGGAGTACATTGCGCAACCCATTTTTCTGATCCGCAACCGAATGGTCGGGCGCATTCCTGATGAGGTTGGAGACCTGGGTGTGCGGCTGACACTTTTAAATATCCATCCCGAGACAAACCAGTTCAGCATCGGAATCAGCGGTCGTCAGAAGGATTACGTCATTCTGAAGGCAATGGAAAAACCCCTCATCAACGTCTTATGGCTGGGCACCCTGATGCTCACCGCAGGATTCTCTATCGCGATTGTGAGGAGATTCAGGGAATTCAAGAAGATGAAGGAAAAGGGACTTGAGTAAAAGGGTTAAAAAGTAAATAGGTAAATAGGTAAATAGGTAAAAAAGTAAATAGGTAGAAAGGTAAACAGGTGGAAAGTGGTGAAAGTTGAAGGAGTTCGATGGTAAAAAAGTAGAAGGGGATCAAATAAGGGCAATGGCCAAAAAGGGAGCGCGACTCAGGAATTGACGATTCACGAATTGACGATTCACGAATTGACGATTCACGCCTCACGATTCACGATTCACGCCTCACGATTCACGATTTACGATTTACGCCTCACGATTCACGATTGACGATTTACGCCTCACGATTCACGATTGACGCCTCACGAATTGACCATTGACGATTCACGATTGACGCCTCACTGTTTCCCCTTCTTCCGCAGCACACTCCCGTGCCTGCTGTATACGAAGTAGATCACAACGCCAATAGCCATCCATACAAACAGGCGGATCCAGGTATCGGCAGGCAAAAATACCATCATGAACAAACAGGTAGCCACCCCGAGAATCGGGATCAGGGGAACCATGGGTACCTTAAAGGTACGGGGTGCATCGGGTTGTTTTACCCGCAGCACCCAGATGCCGATACAAACCAAGACAAACGCGAAAAGTGTACCGATACTTACCATCTCGCCAACAACGTTTGCCGGAACGAACGCGGCAAACAAACTGACGAACAACATGAAAAGGAGGTTGGACTTATACGGCGTCTTGAATTTGGGGTGGACCTCTGAAAATAATTTTGGCAGCAAACCATCCTGGGACATCGAATAAAATACGCGCGACTGGCCCAACAGCATCACCAGGATTACGGACATATAGCCCGCAAGGATGGCGAGGATTACTGCCTGCTGCAGAAATACGTAAGGGGTATGCGCGATGGCCACCGCCACCGGAGCGATACCATCTTTTCCGGCAAATTCTTTATAGTTGGCGAGCCCCAGCATCACATGTGCAAAGAGGATGTACAGGATCGTACAAACAACGAGTGATCCCAGAATTCCAATAGGCATATCGCGTTTTGGATTTTTTGTTTCCTGCGCAGCTGTGGACACTGCATCAAAACCGATGTACGCGAAAAACACAATGGCCGCAGCCCGGATAACTCCGCTGAAGCCAAACTCACCGAACGTGCCATTGTTCTCCGGAATGTAGGGCACATAATTCTCGGGGTTGATATACTTCCAGCCCAATATCACAAACACCAGCACCACGCCCACTTTGAGTGTAACGATGATTGCGTTGGCGAGGGCTGATTCGTGTGTTCCCTTTATCAGTATCAAAGAGACGACGACAATAATAAACACTGCAGGGAGGTTCATGATGCCTGTTACCACTGAACCATCCACGAGGGTAACTGTTTGAAAGGGTGATAATGTGAGTTCGGGGGGTATGTGAAGATTGTAATACTCCAGGAATTTTATGAGATAACCCGACCAGCTGATCGCTACAGTCGCCGCGCCGAGGGCGTATTCCAACACAAGATCCCAACCGATGATCCACGCAATAAACTCACCCATGGTTGCATAGGAATAAGTGTACGCGCTTCCGGCGATGGGAATCATGGACGCGAATTCAGCATAGCACAGACCTGCAAAAGCACATCCCAGCGCTGCCACGATAAAAGATATTGTGATGGCAGGGCCTGCGTTCGCCGCTGCGGCTAAACCTGTTATTGAAAATAAACCTGCGCCGATGATAGCGCCAACACCAAGAGCAACCAGGTTCGCTGGGCCTAAGGTGCGTCGTAGTTCCTTGGAGCCTTCTGCCTGAGCCATCAGCTGTGCCAATGGCTTTTTGATAAACAAACTCATGTATCTATTCGAGGTTAGGATTCAATTAATTCCCTAAAGTAAGAAGAATAATGAATTTGACTAATCTGGAAGTCAAGGAAGGGAAATTTGTGAACCAGGGGACCACTTAAGCGGACTCCTTGTTAGGGGATTCTTCCGATAAACTTCCCTGCATGCCCGGGCCCGCCGAAGCGTCCGGTTGTGTTCTGTCGACACCATCAGCCCCTGGCGCTGGCGGAGTTCGCAGTTCCGCTTTCTCCTTGAAGAATACCCGTTGCCAAAAGAGAATTACAACAACGCCTACGAAAATGGACGAGTCTGCGATATTGAAAACAGGGCTGAAAAACAGGAAGTAGTCCCCGCCGACAACGGGCACCCACTCCGGCCAGTAAAGATCGAAAATCGGGAAAAACAACATATCGATGACCTGACCATGAAACCAGGGGCTAGGGGAATCGGGAGGGTGGTTGTTCAATACAACGCCGTAAAAGATACTGTCAATTACGTTGCCTACTGCTCCCCCGAGAATTAAAGCCATGCACCATAAAAATCCCGGATGGGTCATTTTTTGTGCCATCTTCCACAGATAATAGCCAATGCCAAACATCGCGGCAATCCTGAATGCAGTCAGCGCGAGTTTTCCAAATTCATTATTCCAGCGGATGCCAAACGCCATTCCCGGGTTTAGCAGATAATGTAACCTGAACCATTCTCCAATTACATTGATTTCCTGGTGGAGATACATGTACTTATAGACCAGAAGCTTTGACGCCTGATCAATAATAATGATGATGAGTGCAAGGATAAAATATTTGGAAATCTTCATTGAGTGCTCAGTTACGATCCTTATTTATTCACACTTATTTTTATCCTCAACATAAAATCATCCATGTCCACCTCTTCGGCATCGGCAACTTTATCTTTTAACTCCAGACTCAACGCCTGGGTTTCGGTGCTGATGTACTCCCTGAATGACGTCAGAGCGGATGTCAGCGCCTCGCCATCGCGCTCAACCTCGATGTTGATCTTGTCGAGCACAGCGAGGCCCAGGTCTTTGCGCAGATTTTGCACGCGGTTAACAAAATCGCGGGCAATTCCCTCGCGTTTGAGTTCTTCCGTTACCTGAATATCCAGCGCGACCGTGATGCCATTCTCGGTTGCGACCGACCATCCCGGGATGTCCTCCGAACTGATGAGCACATCATCCGGATGAAGATCGAATCCGCCCTTGCTTAATTGGCCATGCTTCTCCAGTGCTGCAATATCGTCCTGGCCAAAAGCATTGATGACCGCAGAAACTTCTTTCATCCTCGGACCATACTGCTTTCCGAGTTTGGCGAAATTCGGCTTCACTTTTTTCACCAGGAGACCGGAAGTGTCGTCAATATATTCAATACTTTTTACATTCACTTCCGCCAGGATGATACCTTCAACTGTCTTGATCCTTTCGGCAAATGACGGGTCAATAACCGGGAGCAATATCTTCTGTAACGGCGTCCGTACTTTTATTTTGTTGTTCTTCCGGATCGAATGCACCAGCGAACAGATGCGCTGTGCGTACTCCATTGATTTTTCAAGGGCAGGATCGATCCGGCCTTCCTCTGCCTTCGTCAGGTCGGTCAGGTGGACGGAAGCATGTCGCAAGGGAGTCTTGTTTGCGAGCGCTTTATCCCGGATATTATCCGTCAGGTTCTTGTACAGCCACTCGCTGAAGAAGGGTGCTATCGGCGCCATTAACTGGGCAGTCACCATGAGACACTCATACAGTGTTTCGTACGCTGCCTTCTTATCGTCAGTGATCCCGGCATTTGCTGAATCTTGTTCGAGCGCCGGCTTCCAGAAACGTTTCCTGTTCAGGCGGACATACCAGTTGGATAAATGATCGTTGACAAACTCCTGGATGGCCCGCGCCGCACGGGTTGGCTCGTAATCCTCGAAAGCTTTTGTTACTTCGATCACCAGCGACTGAAGCTTGGATAGGATCCAACGGTCGAGATTCGTCTTATGGACCTCGGCGGCGTTATTCATCTCATCCTTCACATAACCATCGATGTTGGCGTACAACGCGAAGAAGGAATACGTATTCAAAAGTGTTCCGAAAAACCTCCGCTGCACTTCCACGATGCCATCAAAATCAAATTTCAGGTTATCCCACGGAGGCGCATTCTCAATCATGTACCACCGCACGAGATCCGGTCCGTATTTTGAAAGGGCTTCGAAAGGATTGACCACATTGCCTTTGCTTTTCGACATCTTGTTCCCAGCTTTGTCCAATACAAGGCCGTTCGAAATAACATTCCTGAAGGCAACACCAGGATTATTTGTCTTTTTATTTACAGCCTGAATTTCAGTACTGGACTCGTTGATCAGCGCTGCGATTGCATGCAGCGTGAAAAACCAACCCCTGGTCTGGTCTACGCCTTCGGCGATGAAATCTGCGGGATAACTCTTTTCAAAAACATCTTTATTTTCAAACGGATAGTGCCACTGCGCATACGGCATCGCCCCGGAATCAAACCAGACGTCGATCAGGTCGGACTCGCGATACATTTGCTGACCACTGTCACTGACCAGAATCACATCGTCAACATAAGGTCTGTGAAGATCGCCCGCATCTAACGGAGATTTCTCCATGAACCCCTTCGCTATGGATTTTTGGATCTCCTGGTTTAGTTGATCCAGCGAACCAATACAAAGTTCTTCGCGGCCATCCTTTGTTCTCCAGATGGGTAAAGGAGTTCCCCAGTATCGCGAGCGGGAGAGATTCCAGTCCACGAGGTTCTCGAGCCAGTTGCCAAAACGCCCGGTCCCGGTAGACTCGGGCTTCCAATTGATGGTCTTATTGAGTGCTACCATCTTATCCTTGAATGCGGTGGTCCTGATAAACCAGGAATCCAGGGGATAATACAGCACAGGCTTGTCTGTTCTCCAGCAATGCGGATACGTATGCTCGTATTTCTCCACCTTAAAGGCTTTGTTTTCTTCCTTTAATATGATCGAGATGATTACGTCGGTGTTCTTGTAATCAGGATGCGTTTCATCTTCACCCGTGTAATTCTTTACATAGAAATCGTCAGGGCCGAGTGATTTATGTGTTTTTATTTTATACCTGGAAACACCCTCCGCAAGCTTTGCTCCAATGGCGGAAATAAATTTCCCCTTTTTGTCTACTACAGGGATTTCATTCCCTCCTTCATCTTTCAGGGTTAGGGGAGGTACCCCGTTTTGCTTTGCCACCCTGAAGTCATCGGCTCCGAAAGTTGGCGCAGTATGAACGACCCCGGTGCCATCTTCGGTCGTTACAAAATCGCCCGCGATTACCTGAAAGGCATTGTCGGCATCGTAGAATGGCTGCACATAGGGCATCAGTTGATGGTAACGGATGCCTACGAGATCTTTACCGCTGAATTGCCCGGCCACCTTGTAAGGGATTGCTTTATCTCCCGGCTTGTAATCGGCGAGGTTCAGTTCCTTGTTTTTTTCTGAAAAATATCTCGGTAAAAGGTCACTTGCCAGGACGACACTTACCGGTTTATGGGTATAAGGATTAAAGGTGTTGACCTGGGAATATTTGATATTCTCGCCCACGGTAAGTGCCGTGTTTGCGGGAAGGGTCCAGGGCGTGGTCGTCCATGCCAGGATATATACATCCCCGGACCCGCTATGGGCCTGGTCAAACAGGAAGCCGGATTTCGCGTCTTTCTTTACCTGGAACTGGGCAACAATGGAAGTATCTTTTACTTCTTTGTAGCATCCGGGCAGGTTTAATTCGTGGGAGCTGAGACCTGTACCGGCTCCGGGAGAATACGGCTGTATGGAATACCCCTTGTACAACAATTTCTTGTCATACAGCTGCTTGAGGATCCACCATAAGCTTTCAATGTATTCCTTCTGGTAGGTGATGTAAGGATTTTTCAGGTCGACCCAGTAGCCCATTTTCCGGGTTAGATCGTCCCATTGATCTTTGTACATCATCACCGTCTCGCGGCATTTCTGATTGTACTCGGCAACGGAGATCTTTTTTCCGATGTCATCTTTGGTGATACCCAGAAGCTTTTCCACCTGAAGTTCTACCGGCAGGCCATGGGTATCCCACCCTCCCTTGCGTTTTACCTGGAAGCCCTGCAGGGTTTTGTAGCGACAGAAAATATCCTTTACGGTACGGGCCATGACGTGGTGAATGCCAGGAGTGCCATTGGCAGAGGGCGGGCCTTCATAGAATGTGAAGGTTGGCGCCCCTTCCCGGTTGCTGACCGACTTCTCAAAAATTGCCTCATTGTGCCAGAATTCCAGCACCTCATCGGCTATCCGGGCAAAATTTAAATCCTTGTATTCCTTGTATTTACTGCTCATGGCCTGAATTACGGCTTTTGGGTATCCATAAGAGCGCAAAGATAATTTCAAATGATGAAGTAAGAAGGACAAACTATAAATAAGTTGCAGGGGGGCTGCCAGCTGCCCGTAGGAAAGTCCTTCGCGTTAAGGTGAGAATCCCGCAATACAAAAACGGCCTGCGGGGGCCAGCCCCTTCAGGGCCATTTATGCCGTCAAGGCTTTTCGACCACCTTATTCAGCGGCCGAGTGCCTGTTGTGAATTCTGATTTTGCTCAAATCAATTTCTTCATCCTCACTTTCACTGTAGAAAGAAGTGTCAAATTCGTCGATCAGCAGATGTTCGCCTTTTTTCTTCTTCGGCTTGTCAAAGGTTAAGATCAAAGCAGGCAACAGGATGAGATTGGTGAACATGGAGATCACCAGCGTGGTCGAGGTGAGCACGCCGAGGGCGATCGTTCCGCCAAAATCGGAAAAGGCAAAAATAATGAAGCCAGCAAACAGAACAATGGACGTGTAGATGATGCTCTTTCCTGTTTCCAGAATACTATCGGTCACGGCAGGGGCGATCCTGAAATTATTCGATAGTATCTCCTGGCGATACTTCGCCAGAAACCGGATCGAGTTATCAACGGAAATCCCAAAGGTTATACTGAAGATCAGGGCAGTGCTCGCTTTCAGGGGGATTCCAAAATATCCCATGATCCCCGCTGTGATCATTAATGCAAGCAGGTTCGGAACGAGGGAGATGATGATCATGCGTGCGTTTGCAAACAAGACCACCATGGAGAGTGTAATGAGCAGAAACGCCAGCAGCAGACTTTCTTTCAGGTTATCGATCAAAAACTTATTTCCCTTTATGAATAATTTCGTTGTGCCCGTGATGAAAGTCCTGATAGAGTCCTGGCCCTCTGAAACAAAAATTGCCTTCATTTTCGGCTCAATGGAATAATGCACCAGGGAGTCCATGCGCTCGGAGCCGATGTCTGCCATCTGTGCCGAGATGCGCATTTTGCTGAAGGTCGAATCCACGAATGAATTGAATAAACCCGAGTTATCACTCTGGCCTTTCATATAGCGCATAATGAATGCGGCCTCATTTCTCATTGGCAGCGTGTAGCGGTCGGGATTATTATTATAGAACGCCTGCTTGGCGGCTTTCACAAAACTGATAAGTGAGACGGGTTTTGAAACTTCCGGAATCGAATCCAGGAAGGCTTCGAACTCCTCTATCTTCTGGAGATTCTTGACGTCAAGGATCGGTCTTCTTTTCTTTGTCTGGAATTCGACAACCATTTCAAGCGGCATGATGCCGCTGAAGTTCGCTTCGAAAAATTCCAGATCTTTCTTTACGGTGCTTTCTTCCGGAACATCATCAACCATGTAGGATACCGACCTGAGCTGCCATATTCCATAGGCGGAAACAAGTGCCAGCGTGATGGAAGCGACATAAATCAGTGGCCTTTGATGGGTGACCATACTATCGACCATCTTCAGGAATTTCCCCATCATGCTGAAATTAAGGTGACGGAGGTGTCTCTCGGAAGGTGTAGGAAGCCAGGAGAAAATACTCGGGATCATCACCAGGCTTACAAAGAACAACGCCATGATATTGATACCTGCTACTATACCGAATTCTCGCAACACCAGGATGTCAGTGGAGAGTAAAGTCAAAAATCCAATGGCGACGGTCAGATTCGTCAGAAACGTTGCCAATCCCATTTTGTTGACGACCGCAGAGATTGCCTGGAGCTTGTTATGGCTTTTTGCGAATTCGAGATGGTATTTATTGAGAAGATAAATGGCGTTGGTGATTCCAATCGTGACAATCACTGGCGGGATCAGTCCGGTGAGCAGGGTGATTTTGTATCCGAACAAGGCGAGTGTTCCAACCGTCCAGACGACCACGATGCCGATGATGATCATCGAGAAAATCACCGCGCGCGAAGAACGAAAAAACAGAAACATGATCAGTCCTGTAATCAACACGGAGGCGATAAGGAAGATCTTCATTTCTCTGCGCACCTGGTTCGTAACGACGGTGCGGATGAAGGGCAGACCGGCATAATGAGGTTTGATGTTGGTATCCTTCTCGAATTTTTCGGCGGCTTCAAGCAGCGACGCCGTCATGGGTTCACGAAGGGAAGAGTTCATGACGTCCTTATTGACCGAAACGATCATCATCGTTGCGCCGTTCGTGGTATTTACCAGTTGCCCCATGTACAGTTTCTGATCGCGTGCGATGCCCATCAGGCTGTCGTATTCTCGCTCGCTGCGGATGGCTTCCGGAAAAATATTGGCCAGATAAAACCTTGATTTTTCCGTGTCCTTCAGGATCATTTTCAAAAGCGGCAGCGCGATCACTTCGCTCACACCGCTGATTTGTCTTACCGTCCTCGCAAAATCCCTGTATGCTTCAAAATTCTTTTGCTCATAGATGGCGCTGTCCCTGAATCCGATCGCGATGATATTTCCATCTTCGCCGAATTGTTTCCTGAAGTCCTGCAACGTGATCATGTCAGGGTCATTGAGCGGCACCGTGCGCGCAAAGTCATAACTCATCTGCACTTTTGTCGCGTAGTAACCCATGATTCCCGTGATGACCGCAATGATGGCAATGAGCAGCAAACGGTACCGGATGATGAGCCGGGCAATTTTATCCCACATAGGAAATATATTTTTTATTCAGGAGGCCAAAGCTAATGAATTTACAGGCAAATGCTGAAAAAAGGCACGTAAAACTCCGGGCGTGGAGGGACTGTACGCTGGTTTAGATCAGGTATCTTTTGAAATAAACATGGAAGGTTGTGCCTTCGTTCGGTTCGCTTCTCACTTCCACTCTTCCGCCGAGGGCTTCGATCTGGGTTTTTACCAGGTATAAGCCGAGTCCTTTTCCTTCGACGTGCAGATGGAAACGCTTGTAAAGGCTGAAAACACTTTGCTGATATTTATTGAGATCAATACCCAGGCCGTTGTCCATGACGGCCAGGCATACGAATTCTTTTTCATGCGTGGTCCTGATCGCGATGAAAGGCGAGCGTTCCGGATCTCTGTATTTAATGGCGTTGCTGATCAGGTTATACAGGATGCTCTCGACATAGGGAGCAATTGCATATACTTTGTCTGCTTCACTGAAATTGTTGATGATCCGCGTGCCTGTCTCCTCAATTTCCTTTTCAAGGATCCGCTTCGTCCTGATTAAAGAGTCATTCAGGTCCACTTCACTGAAATTACCCGTATGGCGTTTGATGTTCAAAACAGCGTTGAGGTCTTTGATAACCTGATCAAGATCCTTCGTTGAGGCAATCAGTTTTTCAAGGGCGCTTTGTTTATCCTCTTCGGTACGTCCCATTTGTATGAGGTTTGCCAGGCCGAGCACGCGCGTCAACGGTGCGCGCAGATTATGCGCGGCAATAAAAGCAAATTGCTCAAGCTGATTATTGTGCTCGATTAATTCCTGATTCGTCTTCTGTAATTCCTGCGTCTGGTGATCAACTTCATTTTTCAGATGGTTGTTCAGAGATTGTATCTTTTCGCTTTGGTCTTTGATCGTGCCCTGGGCTTCCTGCAGTTGTTTGTTTTGTAATGACAAGGCTTCCTGGTGCGCCATCAGTTCTTCGTTTTGAGAGGTGATCTCATGGTTCTGCGCAAGGATCTCCTGGGTGCGTTCGGCCACCTTTTGTTCGAGAATGAGATTCTGTTCGCTCAGGATCTTATTCTTCTCTTCTTCCGCATTCCGCACCATCTCGGAGAGTTTAAATGACCGGGATGTATAGAAAGCAGTGAACAATAACGTGGGAACACAAATGACCAGGAGCAATACCTGGATGATCTGGTTCCTTTGCAAGGCAGCCTCATATTTTTTTTGCGCCTGCACATCGACTTTGTTGAGAAACAGGTTGATGCTGTCTTCCATCTGTTCGTATTGCCACCACAGATGCGCACCCTTGTCGCTGCGGAAGATGTTTATGAATTCCTCGTCCCTGTTTTCAATCAGCAGATCCTTCAGCATGAAGGAGTATTCTGTATACGCATTCAGGGAATCTTTGAAGATCCTGTACTCCGTGTCGTCAAAGTGAAGTTGTTGCAGGGGTATTTCAACATTTTGGAAGAGACTGTCTTTTACATCGATGGCATTGTCCATGGGCGCTACAAACGCCGGAGTCCTTACGATGTAATAGCCACGCAGGCCAATGTCGAGTGAATGAATGATCGATTTTCCAATCTGATCATAATAAAGTTTTACTTTTTCGACCTGTGACTGGATGCCGTGGTTTTCCTTGATGATCTCGTTGTTGTAATACGTTAAAGCGACGTTCGCCACCAGCAGAATGCTGATTACACCCACAATGAGGAAGATGATATTTTTTCGTATAGGTGCGTTCATAAATCAGCCGCGCGGGGCAGATATCACTGACATATGATGGTAATTCGCTTCAAATATATCACTCATAAACTAATTCCCTTAATCTTCCTGTATAAGGATAGGGCATGCCGGTCGGTCAGGCCGGAAATAAAGTCGATGATACCCCTCAGCATATGGTACTCGTCGCGGGGGGAATCTTGAATAGCCGATGCAATCTCAACCGGGAGTAGCAAGCGCAGATTATTGTATTTACGGGAATGTTTTACGTGGATCAGATGCAAACCTGTTTGTGTAAATTCTTCGAGCAGCCCTGGCAATACCTGGTGGCCGGAAGCTTCAATCTCGACAACGTGTTTTGCATGATATATTTTTTCAATGGATACTTCGCTGATGCGTTGCAGGGAGTCCCTGAATATGCAAAGCTCGGTTAATGCTTCGTCAAAGGCGCCGTCGAGCAGGTTTTTTTCATTGGATAGAAATATTTCGGTTGTTGCGTCAATGAGCTCTCCAATAGCCATGGCGCGGAGGATTCCCAGTTTCTGATTGAGGTCGGCATGACTTCCCAGCTTATTCTTATCCAGTTTCTGACGCAAAATACCGGACAACAATTCTACAGTATCCTGGAACGAAACCAGTCCCATACGGCAACCATCCTCCAGGTCAATAATACTGTAACAGATATCATCGGCAGCTTCTACGAGGAATGCCAACGGATGGCGGCACCAGGTCGACTGGTCGTTTCGGACGAGTTCGAGGTCGCCGGCTACTTCCGCGAAAGCTTCTTTTTCGGATTGAAAGAAGCCATATTTTTTCTGACTCTTTTTTTTCTTATTCCTTCCGGGATAAAAGGCAGCGCACGGATACTTGGTGAATGCGCCAAGTGTTGCGTATGTGAGTCTGAGCCCGTATTGCTCTTTGTTTAGGATCCGGAAACCCTGTGCATTCCCTTCGAATCTGGTCAGATCATGCCATGCTTCTTCCGTTACATGTCCTTTAAAATGCTGACCTGCGGGATGGTGGAGGAAAAAATCGGAGATGGCATCTTCGCCTGCATGCCCAAACGGAGGATTGCCCAGATCATGGGCCAGTGATGCGGCCGCGACAATTGCCCCGAAATCAAACAGGGAGTATTCCGTAAGCTCCGGATGGCGCTGTAGAATAACTTCACCAACCCTCTTTCCAAGCGACCTGCCCACGCTTGATACTTCCAGGCTATGCGTCAGGCGTGTATGAACGAAATCGTGTTCCGGAAGGGGATGCACCTGTGTTTTGTCCTGCAAACGCCGAAAGGGATGAGAAAAAATGATACGGTCGTAGTCCTGCTCAAACGCGCTGCGCGAGGATTCTGTAGCCAGTCCGTTTCTTTGACCTTTGCGTTTTGCGGAAAGCAGGGTTTTCCAGATCATGCAAAAAATTTTGCAATGATAATCAAATCTATCCGGTGAATTTAACCCTGTGTGAGTTTTAAGGGATCCTGGCCCAATAGACGCGTTAGAATCGCGTACAATTCGGGAACCTGCTCCTGGAACAGTTTGGAGCGGTCGAAGAAGTTTTCGATCGCGACACTGAAAAATTCATGCTCATTGGTGCAGGCATAAGGCCGGAAAAATGGAGTGTATCCGTTGAAATTCCTGCAAATTCCACGTGCATATTCATCGAACTTCCCGACAAGTTCATCGTCGAAAAAATCGTATTCTTCGTTTCTGATAATATTTTCCAGCCGCAGGGCGTGTGCCATTTCATGCAAACCCAGGTTGATCCCATCCTCCGTGCCGACATAGCCATCGACGAAATTCTTCCAGGACAGCACGATGATGCCAAACCTGGGGTTCACTTCACC
>JBARAD010000028.1:0-17785 GCA_049791675.1 Chryseosolibacter sp. | reverse complement strand
CATGTCTATCGCCATGCCTGAGATCGGACGGGAGCAGGTGCACGCGGAAGGTCTGGCGCTCGTTGAGGAGTGGATCAGGACCAATACGTTTTCCAAGCATTAATATGACTTCAGCTGAAAAAAAAGTTTTCCATCATCTGGCGCAATTTGTATCCGATAATAAAAAGGGCTTTGTCGAGAAGGTGCTGGAACAACGTACGCGTTATGTGACGGTTGTCCTGGAAAATATTTATCAATCACAGAATGCCAGTGCGGTGATCCGGACGTGCGAATGCATGGGCCTTCAGGATGTTCATATCGTTGAAGATACGGCAAAATATGAGTTGAACATCCGCGTATTAAAGGGTTCGTACAAATGGATGAATATGGAAAGATACCGGACGCGCCAGGCAAACAATGCGGAGGTCTGCTTTGATCATCTGCGCAGTCAGGGTTACAGGATCCTGGTGGCAGATCCTGCCGAAGACGGGGTGTCGATCGATGAACTGGACGTTGCCGCGGGTAAAGTGGCGCTCGTTTTTGGAAATGAGCTCCGGGGGGCTTCGCCCTATAGTCTTCAGCACGCAGACGTCAAAGTTAGGATCCCCATGTACGGGTTCACGGAAAGCCTGAACGTGTCAGTGAGTGTGGCCATTTGTTTGAACACAATTTTGGGAAAGCTGAGGCAGACTCAGACGCCGATTGCGTTAACGGAAGATGAAAAAGACCTGATCAGGCTCATGTGGTACCGGAAAATCGTACGGAGGTCCGAGGTGGTGGAGCGGGAGTTTCTGCGTACAATTGCGTAACTTTAGGCGCTTAGGGTGTCTACAGTTTATGCGTTGGTTGAAGCGATTTTTGTTGGCTATTATTTTGGCGTTGGCGCTGGTCGTCAGCGCCTGCAATATCTGGATCGTAAAAAGTACGGAAGGAAGCGTTTATTCCGATCTTACATTACTGCCGGATCACCGCATTGCGCTCGTATTGGGAACCAGTCACCGATCGGTTGGCGGCGGCCCCAACCCGTTTTTTCAAAACCGCATCGAGATGGCTGCTACGCTGTATTCGATGGGCAAAATTGACCATTTCATTCTCAGTGGCGATAACAGTTCACGCTATTACAACGAACCGCTCGAAATGAAGAAGGCATTGATCCGGAAAGGGGTGCCCGACTCAGTCATCACCCTCGATTACGCGGGTTTGCGTACACTGGATTCCGTAGTGCGCAGCAAGAAAATATTCGGACAGAACAAGATCACGATCATCACACAACCCTTCCACAGCTACCGGGCACTCTTCATCAGCCGCTATTATGACATGGATGCGGTGGCAATGGTGGCCGATGATCCGAGACTGGATCAGACCTTCAGAGTACGCTTAAGGGAATACCTCGCCCGTACGAAAGCAGTACTTGACCTGTACATTTTCAAAACCGATCCAAGATTTTTAGGCGAAAAAGAAGAAATAAATATCGCCTCTTAATGCAACCCGGAGCGACAATCTTTGGTTACAATCATTAATTTGACATTATTAAACCCTGATGTGCCTCCATTTTGGTAGATTTTTGCCGCGTTTTCAGTTAAGCATCCTTTTTTTTCTTTTCATCTTCCCGACGGCGGTCGTCGCCCAGACGGTGGTGAAGGGTAAAGTGACCGATGCGTATTCAGGTGACCCCATCCCTTTTGCCAATATAATTTTCAAGGGAACAACCGTCGGAACTACGACGGACTTCGATGGAAATTTTACCGTGAAGGCAACGATCCCTGTTGATTCGCTGGTGGTGTCCTACATGGGTTACAGCACCCGCACCAAGAAGGTCCAGGAAGGGACCACGCAGGTGATCAATTTTCAACTGGAAGAAGAAGTCACCGCACTCCAGGAAATAGTTTTCGACGCCGGCGAGAATCCGGCATTTGAAGTCTTGCGCAACGTTGTGAAAAACAAAATGCACAATGACAAGCGCAAATTGAGCGCCTACGAATACGACACTTACACCAAGATCGAGGTTGATGTAGACAACATGTCTGATAAATTCCGCGAACGGAAAGTCATCAGAAAAATCACGCAGGTACTCGACAGTGTCGAACGCATCGCGGGTGAAGACGGTAAACCCATCCTTCCCATTTTTATTTCCGAAAGTGTTTCTAAATTTTATTACCGGACCGATCCCCAGTTGCGCTTTGAAAGAATTCTGAAATCAAAGATCAATGGTATCGGAATCCAGGATGGTACGCTCGTAACGCAATTTGTCGGCTCTTCCTTCCAGGAATACAACTTTTATCAGAACTGGCTCAACATCGTTTCGAAGGAATTTGTCTCACCCATCGCCGATGGCTGGCGCCTGTATTACAACTTTGACCTTACTGATAGTCTTTACATCGGCGATGATTTCTGTTATCGCCTGGATTTCACTCCCAAGAGCCCGCAGGACCTTGCCTTTACAGGGACGATCTGGATTACAAAAGAGGGATGGGCATTAAAACAGATAGACGCCTCCGTTGGCAAGCAGGCAAACCTGAACTTCATCGAGAAGATAACGATACAACAGGAACTTGAACCCTCGTCAGAAGGAGCATGGATACCGGTAAAGAACCGCGTGCTGATTGACATCAGCGAGCTGACCAACGCGTCTGCGGGAATGCTGGCCAAGTTCTATACCTCCAACAAGAATGTCATCGTCAACCAACCCAAGATCCCTTCCTTTTATGAACGGGAGATCATGATGGAAGCGGATGCGCGGCAATTCGAAAAGGAGGAGTACTGGGACACCTTGCGTCATGAACCGTTGTCGGAAACGGAGAAGAATGTGTACCGGATGATCGACACACTGCAGAATATTCCGGTCGTCAAGACCTACACCGACATCATCAAGATCGTGGTGAATGGCTATTATACCGCAGGAAAGATCAACCTCGGACCCTATATCTCCATGCTGGCAATAAATAACATCGAGGGATTTCGCCTGCAACCGGGTTTCAAAACGAATTATGATTTCAGCCGGAAATGGGTGCTGGGGGGAAGTGTTGGCTATGGCTTCGATGATGAGAAGATAAAGTATTCGGCCTTTGTTCAGAACATCTTATCGCGTGAACGGTGGACGACAATGTCTTTCAGTGTAAGGAGTGATCTCGGCAGGGTAGGGGTCGACGATGAAAGTCTCGCCGATAATTACCTTTTCCTCGCGGCCCAGCGTTTCGGTGTATTCCGGAGAGGATACTATTTTGACGAAAGCCGTTTTAATTTTCAACGTGAATTATTCCGGGGCCTTACGCAGCGTGTGGCCTTCCGATACAGCACCTTCAGGCCGGTTTTTAATTTCGGCTATTTCATGCCCGGAAGTGAGAATGATACGTTGGCCAGTTACGAAAATGCGGAGGTCATCGTTGAAACCAGGTTTGCCCGCGATGAATTGTTTATCATCAATGACAACGAACGCCTGAGTCTCGGAACTTCGAAATGGCCTGAAGTGACCCTCCGGTACACGCATGGGTTCAAAGGACTTGGCGGCAGTGATTTCGACTATGACAAGCTGCGTTTATCCGTCCATAAGCGTATCCGTTTTGGCCCGATGGGTGTCGGCTATGTTACCCTTACCGGGGAATATGTCTTCAGCAAGCTTCCCTATCCCTTGCTTTCATTGCACCTCGGAAATCAGACGCCCTTTTTTGCACACGTGACGTATAACCTGATGGATTACGGTGAATTTGTCAGCGACCGTTATGCGGCCCTGCACTATAGCCACCATTTTGAGGGATTGTTGCTCAACCGCATTCCATTGATGCGAAAATTGAAATGGCGCCTGGTCGGAACCTCCAATGTGATCCTGGGAGGGATGAGCAGTATGAACAAAGCGCTGATCGCCGAACGGCCGGAAGATGAAACTTTACAAATAGGGTTTCTTTCAAGGGGCGCTCCTTATATTGAGCTCGGCTATGGCGTGGAAAACATTTTTAAATTCTTCCGGGTTGATTTCATCCATCGCCTTACCTACCTGGACAAAAATAAAAACCCCGATGTAAGAAAGTTTGGGGTACTCTTCAGCTTCCAGTTCAATTTGTAACGCAGCGCGTTGATCACGTGGGCGACAGGTTTCCAGGGTCTTGAGTGCCTGAATGGAGGCAAAAGCTTTGCCTGTTCCGCTTTCAGCTTTCAGCTTCTTTCCGCATCTTTGTGCCCCGAATTTTGTTAGATCGTCATGAATGTAAAAATTTCTTTTCCGGATGGAACAGTCCGTGAATTTCCTCAGGGAGTCACAGGCGCTGACATTGCCAGGAGTATCAGTGAAGGCCTCGCCAGGAATGCACTGGCCATCGAGGTGAATGGTGAAGTGCAAGAACTTGCGCGAAGCATTGCCAAAGATGCTTCCATCAAGATCCTTACCTGGAATGACCAAAAGGGGAAAAGTACTTTCTGGCACTCTTCCGCCCATTTGCTGGCGGAAGCGCTTGAATCCCTCTATCCCGGCGTGAAGTTTGGGATTGGCCCTTCCATAGATAACGGATTTTATTACGACGTCGATCTCGGTGACCGCACGTTCGGCGAGACCGACCTTCCGGCGATCGAAGCCAAAATGAAAGAGCTGGCAAAGAAGGAGAGCGCGTATGTCCGCAAAGAAGTGAGCAAGGCCGAGGCGCTGGATTACTTCCGCGAGAAAAACGATCCCTACAAGCTTGAGCTCATTAATGACCTGCAGGACGGGAGCATTACCTTTTACCAACAGGGGGATTTTGTCGATCTGTGCCGGGGACCTCATCTTCCGTCTACGGGTTTCATAAAGGCTGTCAAGTTATTGAATGTGGCAGGTGCTTACTGGCGGGGGAATGAGAAGAACAAGATGCTGACCCGCATATACGGAATCACCTTTCCGAAACAAAAGGAACTTGAGGACTACCTGCACGTGCTGGAGGAAGCAAAGAAGCGCGATCACCGGAAACTTGGTAAAGAACTGGAGCTATTTGCGTTTTCCGAAAAAGTGGGAATGGGCTTGCCATTGTGGTTGCCCAAGGGGACGATCCTGCGCGAGCGCCTGGAGCAGTTTATGCGCAAGGCACAGGTGAAAGCGGGGTATGATCCCGTGGTTACTCCGCATATTGGCAGCAAAAGCCTCTATGTTACCTCCGGGCATTATGAAAAATACGGCAAAGATTCCTTTCAGCCCATCCATACTCCTGATGAGGGTGAAGAGTTTCTCTTAAAACCCATGAATTGTCCGCATCATTGCGAGATCTATAAGACAAAACCGCGCTCCTACAGAGACCTTCCCATTCGCCTCGCGGAGTTTGGAACGGTATACCGTTACGAGCAGAGTGGTGAGCTTCACGGGCTTACGCGTGTGAGAGGCTTTACCCAGGATGACGCCCACATCTTTTGCAGGCCTGATCAGGTGAAAACCGAGTTCATCAAAGTGATTGACCTCGTATTGCATGTGTTCAAGTCACTCGGATTTGAGAACTATACCGCCCAGGTTTCCCTGCGCGATCCTGAAAACAGGGAAAAGTATATTGGAGAGGATCGTTTATGGGAGCGTGCGGAGCGGGAAATCCAGGAGGCTGCGGATGAAAGGGGATTACAGACCGTCGCAGTGAAGGGAGAAGCTGCTTTCTACGGTCCGAAACTCGATTTTATGGTGCGGGATGCCCTGGGAAGAAGCTGGCAGCTTGGAACCATTCAGGTCGATTACAATTTGCCCGAGCGATTTGAACTGGAGTATGTAGGATCGGACAACCAGAAACACAGGCCTGTAATGCTCCACCGGGCGCCTTTTGGCTCTTTGGAGCGGTTTGTGGCGGTGCTCATTGAGCATTGCGCGGGTAAATTTCCGCTGTGGCTGGCGCCCGATCAGATAGCGGTGTTGCCGATTTCGGAGCGCTTCAACGATTACGCAGCCCGGGTGTACGACTTGCTGAAGTCGGAAGACATCCGTGGGATCCTGGACGACCGCGACGAAAAGATCGGAAGGAAGATTCGCGATGCCGAAACAAAAAAGATCCCTTTCATGCTGATTGTTGGGGAAAAGGAAGCGGCAGAAGATCTCGTTTCCGTCAGAAAACACGGTCAGGGGGATCAGGGAAGCGTTTCTTTGAATGATTTCGTACAGGATTTCAAGAAGGAGTGCGCCGCGCCATGAGCGGATTTTGAACGCCCTGAAAATGAGTGGATTGGTTCAGGAATCATAAATTCCGAAAAAACCAAATCCCGTTTGTGAAAGATTAAAAATAAACCGATATTTGCACCCTGTTTTTTTGTTGGATTTAAATTAACGCGTATCAATACAGGTAGCAGCAGACCAAGTTTTGGCAGGGGCCCCAGAAGAGGCCCTCAAAGACCCGAAGAACCCTACAAAGTGAACGAGCGGATAACTGCTCCGCGCGTCAGGGTTGTGGGTGAGAACATTAAGGTGGATGTATATCCGATTCATCAGGCCATAAAACTTGCGCAGGATCAGGGCTTGGATCTTGTTGAGATTTCGCCGAATGCGGATCCTCCGGTTTGCAAGGTTGTTGATTACTCGAAATTTAAATACGAGCAGAAGAAGAAACAGAAGGAGATCAAGGCCAAAACGCAGAAGGTCATTATCAAGGAGATCCGGTTTGGGCCGAACACGGAAGAGCATGATTTTAACTTTAAGGTCAAACACGCTGCCACTTTTTTGCAGGAGGGTTTTAAAGTGAAGTCCACGGTGACCTTTTTCGGAAGGTCTATCGTCTACAAGGAAAGAGGAGAGATCCTTTTGTTGAAATTTGCCCAGGCGCTGGAAGAATTCGGAAAGGTGGAGGCGCTGCCCAAGCTCGAGGGAAAGCGGATGAGTATGTTGATGATGCCTAAAGTTGGAAAAAAGTAATTGATTTAATTTCTATACAATGCCTAAGTTAAAAACGAAGTCCGGTGCAAAGAAGCGATTCAAAATTACAGGCACAGGAAAAATCAAGCATAAGCGCGCTTTTAAGAACCACATCCTGACGAAGAAGGAGACCAAGCAAAAGAGGAGACTCGGCAACAAATCTCTGGTTAAGAAGTCAGATATGAATAACGTAAAAGCAATGCTTGTACTTTAATTGGTTTAATGTTTCACCCGGTTTTTGGCCACCAAGTATCCGCGACAGCGGGTCGCCAACGATCAAAAAATGTAAAAAATGCCTAGATCAGTCAACAATGTAGCCTCAAGGGCTAAGCGAAAGAGAATCATGAAGTTAGCCAAAGGTTTCTTTGGCCGTAAGAAAAATGTCTGGACGGTAGCGAAAAACGCCATCGAAAAAGGATTGGTGTATGCCTATCGCGATCGCAAACAGAAGAAGCGCGAATTCCGCGGGATCTGGATCCAGAGAATCAATGCCGGAGTGCGTACATATGGATTATCTTACTCCGAATTCATGGGTAAATTGAAAAAATCTGGAATTGACCTGAACCGCAAGGTGCTCGCGGATCTGGCCATGAACCATCCTGAAGCCTTCAAGGCAGTAGTTGAAAAGATAAAATAGGCCGCTTTTTAGTGGCGTAACGATACGGGATATTACATCGGAAGGGGCTTCGGCCCCTTTTTCTTTTTGAAGAATTCGCCTTATTTTCGATGATATTTTTTAGCCTTAACACGGGTTAGTAATATTTTTTAAACTATTTGAGTGCCGCTTCAATAAATGCCCTCCAATTAGTTTATCTTTCAAGTTCGAACAGTGGAAATGTAGAAACAACCCCGCTATGTTGAAACAATCCCTCGATGCCGGGGAACTGGATATACCTCTACCTGAAGAACCCATTCGGATAGAACTGCGGGGCGGCAACCCATTTCCCGGATTGCGGCCGTTTACCATTGACGAATGCCATCTCTTTTTTGGCCGCGAAGGGCAGGCCGATGAGATCCTTGTAAAACTTTCGGAAAACCGCTTTGTGACCGTAATGGGTTACTCCGGTAGCGGTAAATCCTCGTTGATGTATTGCGGTCTGGTTCCCGTACTCTACGGTGGATTTATGACGCAAACCGGTCCAAACTGGAACGCCATCGTCACCAGACCCGGATCATCGCCCGTCAACAACCTCGCAGAATCCATTGTCGACAACCTCATCACGCACAAGCGGATTGATGTTTCCGACAGAAGTATCCAATATGCCATTATCACCTCCGTGTTGCGCAGCGGTCCTCAGGGACTGATCGAGGTGTCGCGATATCTCCAGAACCAGACAGGAGAAAATATCTTCTTCCTGGTCGATCAGTTTGAAGAGCTCCTGCGCTTCCGTGAAAAATCTGAATTTGTCGATGCCCACGATGAGTCCCAGCTTTACGTAAACCTGGTGCTGAATGCCGTAAGCCAGACCGCAGTTCCCGTGTATGTGGCATTGACCATGCGCTCGGATTTTATCGGTAACTGTTCTGTTTTTCCCCGGCTTACGGACCTGATCAACAAAAGCAATTACCTCGTGCCGCAGATGACGCGGGACCAGAAGAAAATGGTCATTGAAGGTCCGGTGTCGGTTGCCGGCGGAAGGATATCGCAGCGGTTGGTAAAGCGGTTATTGTCCGATGTCGGCAATGACCAGGATCAGTTGCCCATCCTTCAGCATGCCTTGATGCGTACGTGGGATTACTGGGTAGCAAACCGCGAAGGGGATGAGCCTTTGGATCTCAGACACTATTACGCCGTGGGAAAGATCCACGAGGCGTTATCACAACATGCGAACGAAGCGTTCGATGAATTGACCACGCGCGAGAAAGAGATAGCCGAGATCCTCTTTAAGACCATCACCGAGAAAACCCACGACAACAAGGGAATGCGCCGGCCCGGACGATTGGGCCTGGTGGCGCAGCTTGCCGAGGCCGAAGAACAAGATGTCATCTATGTGGTGGAGCATTTCCGTAAAGCAGGAAGGTCGCTACTCATGCCGGGCGCACACGTTACACTCAGCGGTGACTCGATGATTGAACTTTCACACGAAAGTTTGATGCGTATATGGAGGAAGTTGAATACCTGGGTAGAGGAGGAATTCGAATCTGCCCAGATGTACAAGCGCCTTTCGGATGCGGCAGCGATGTATCAGATCGGTAAAACCGGCTTGTGGAGGCCGCCGGACCTGCAGCTTGCCCTGAACTGGCAAAAGAAACAAAAGCCTTCGCGCGAATGGGCGCATCGTTACGACGATGCCTTTGAGCGTGCCATCGTTTTCCTGGATACGAGCCGCATTACGTATGAGGCTGAATTGAAGAACCTGGAGATGATGCAGCGACGCGTGCTCAGCAGGACGCGTGCTACTGCATTCTTCCTTGGCGCCGGTTTTATTGTTGCTGTCGTTTTCTTTTTGCTCTCCTACATCCAGAAGATCCGCGCTGACGGACAAACACTCCTCGCGGAGCAGAAAACACAGGAGGCGGAGCGTCTGCGGATGGATGCCCAACAGCAGGAAGCAAAGGCGACCGCAAGCGCTTTGGAAGCCCAGCAAAGCAAGGATTCTTTGTTGATTACATTCAAACAATTGGAAGTGGCTTTAAAGGAAGCCGAATACGAAAGGGCCCGAACGGAAGAAGCCTTGAATTATGCCAACTCCCAGCGCGAGAATGCCGAGAAACAATCCTCCATTGCCCAGGAGGCCATGGAGAAGTTCCGGGTCCAGTTCAGCCGCGCGGAAGCGAACTATCAGGATGCGCGCCGTCAGTATATTCTGGCAATAGCCCAGTCGTTAGCAGCAAAGGCAGTGCAGGAAAATGACGACAAAGATCTGGCGGGATTACTGGCCATGCAAGGTTACCATTTTCACAGACGCTACAAAGGCAAGGTATATGACCCTTACATCTACGAAGGCCTCTACAGCTCTCTGACGAAAGTAAATGGCTTAACGTACAACGCTATCAAGGCGCAAGGGCCGCCCCATGTTCACATCAAATCTCTGGTGCTCAGCAATAAGGACAACGAATTCTACACTTCCGGCGCCGATGGCCGCATCATGAAGGGCAGTTTTGCAGACCTCACCAGCAAAGCAACGGCGTTTTCAAATCCGTACCCCAGCAAGGTGATCGCGCTGAGTGGCGATGAAAATCTTGTCGTCAATGGCAGTGATTCCTCCTTTGTACAGATTTATAACCTGAATGAAAGCGCCTCCAGACCCGCTGCGGTTGCACGGGGATTGCAGGGATCGACCAACGACATCGTCTTCATTCCTGGCCAGAATACCTTTATTGTTTCAAGTTCGGGAAAGACCCTTACCCGCGTGGATGCTGACAACGGTGCGGCTACAGTGTTGTTAGCCCTTCCGTTTGAACTGAAAGCCATCGATATCAGCCCGGATGGGAAAACGCTGGCAGGAGCGTCATGGTCGGGACAGATCGTTCTCGTGGATCTTGCCCGCAATACCTACCATACGCTTGTTGAAGAAACGAAAAGCCGCATGCTGACCGTCAGGTTCACACCCAAAGGTGATGGCTTGGCGTATGGTGGTGAAGACAAAGAGAATAGACGTGGTTTTGTCAGGGTGTTTCATTTTGATTCCCAGGAAACGCGCTATTTCTCCGGGCATATGGCAGGCGTCAACGATGTTGAATTCAGTCCTGACGGAGCGCTGATGGCCAGCGCAGGCGCAGACAAACGTTTGCTGATGTGGGTGTTGGAAAATCCCGGCGACCTTCCGATCACCATGCAGAACAACACGGGCTTTGTCTGGGATATCGCCTTTACGAAAAATTCAGACTATCTGATCGCCACCTGCAGTGAATCGGAAATACGGGTATGGCCCACGAACCCTGCGCTGCTGGCCGAAAAAATTTGCCCGCAGCTAAAGAGAAACATGTCAAAGGATGAATGGGAAAAGTACGTCGGCCTTCAGACGGATATTCCTTTTGAATCTACTTGCGTCGGATTGCTCATCAACGACTTTTGAGTATGGGTAGACTTTACAAGGTGCTTTTGCTGTTTGTTCTTTTGATACCCCATCGCGGATGGACCCAGACGGTGGATTGTGAACAAACCATCGCCCTCGCGACGGAAGAATTCAATGCCGGCCATTTCTACAGTGTGCCTTCCATTCTCAGTGAATGTTTAACAAGTTTCTCACGTGACCAAAGAGTGCGCGCGTATTTACTGTTGACACAAACCTATCTTTTGCTCGATGATCCTATCGGCGCCCAGAAAAGTTACCTGGAGATCCTGACCGCCAACCCGGAGTTTGTTCCGGATGAGCAATTGCATGCGATTGATATCGTCTATCTGAGCAAGCGCTTTACGGCGACACCCAAGTTTGCATGGTTTGTCGGCACGGGAGCGAACGTATCGCCGATGAGCGTTATCCGTGATCTGGATATCATGAAAGATGTTCATGAGCATTACAGCCTCCGGGCAGGCTATCACTTCGGTGTGGGAGGGGAATACAGCTACGACGACAACATCAGGCTAAGACTTGAGGTCAATTATTTACATACCACGTACAGATCTCAGGCGATCGACTATTTTAATTCAGACATAAAGACATTTATTGACCGTCAGACGTGGATAAATATTCCGCTCTATCTGTGTTATGCCGATAACATCGGAAAATACAGGCCCTATGGCTATGCCGGATATTCTTTCGGGCGCTTGTTCGGCGATAACGCCTCGATCCAGTTACGAAAGGTGGACAAGGTGGCCGGGGATGGTGATGAAACCGAAAGCTTCGAAGCTTCCAGTCCGAATTTTGATTTCTTAAGCCGGCGAAATGAATTCAATCAGTCCTTGATTTTCGGCGGTGGTGTCAGGTACAAGATAGGGCTTGATTTCGTCTTTGCTGAACTGCGTTACAGTGCGGGACTGAAAAACATCGTCAACACCGAAACGCGTTATGGTAATTATACTTTAGACCAAACTTCGGGTGAGTGGATATTATCCTCCGGTCCTTCTTCAGAATACGCACACGTCGACGATTACCTGAGGCTGGACAATCTTGCCATTACTTTCGGTTTTGTGAGGCCTTTGTACAAACCGAGGGAATTAAAACACGCGCGGACGAAAGGTGTACTTCGCAAAATGAAACGATCAAAATGAAAACTTTCAAAGATCATTGCGGTCAATTGATATTATGCGCCTGGATGCTGCTGGGGTTGTGTGCCTGCGATACAGAGAAGAATCTGGAGAATCCGGACCTGCACTATTTTGTAAAATACTATGGTTCGGATGGCAACCAGCAGGGAGTCGATATGCTCGCCTTGTCTGACGGTTCTTTTTTATTGCTTGGAAATTATTTTCCCAACGAATTTGAGTCCGACATTTATCTCGTCCGTGTGGATTCGGAGGGCAATGTTATCTGGGAAAGAAGGTTCGATGGAAAAGACAACAGTATCGCAAAAGATCTTGAGCCGACTGCCGACGGGAACTTCGTCGTTCTTTCGGAATTCAGGTCGGCCGACTCGCTTACCAACCTGAACCTGCTGAAGGTTTCCGGTGACGGCAATCAGATCGCGCGGGTTTCGTTTGGTACGCCTGCAAATGACTACGGTCGCACCGTAACACTCGTCAATGACGGCGGTTTTATTGTGTCAGGTACAACCGAATTCACCAGCACTTATAATCTTGTGAACAATCCGGATCCGGATCTTGGTGATTTCTTCAACTACCGATTTGGCCCGGGTTTGAATCAGTTCTCACCAAATGACTGGAGTCCTGTATTTCCCGGATTTGGTGGAAAGCTGGATGTAGCCGTGAAAGCGATTCAGCGGTCAAATGAGTTTTATGTTTTTGGATATTCCAACATCAACTTAAGTAACACCAATCCCGACAAAAGGCTAGGTTTATTTTACTTCAAGCGCAATTCAGTGGGAGGGGAGACAGATCCGTATTTCCCCGGGAATGTTGCGGGTGTAAACGATACGAAAATTTTCTTTGCGACAGCCGTGGCATCCGGACTGGGAACTGGCTTCATCGTCATCGGCACTGCCGAGAGAAGCGTGGGTTTTTCAGAGATATTCATTGCGCGGCTCAGAAGTCCGCTTACGTCGAATCTGCAGAATGATGCCACTTTATATACCACCATTCCTTTAGGCCGGACACTTCGGGGTGTCGCGGCAGCCAGTTCGGTTGTTGGCAACCAGCCTGGTTACCTGGTATTGGGCAACGAAGTGCGGAGCACGGAGAATATATGGCTTTCAAAAATTGACCAGAGCGGTGGAATTCTCTGGTCGGCGACTTTTGGTTCGGAAGCGGAGGAGGATCGTGCGGCTGCAGTCATGGAGTTGCCCGATGGGAAGATTGTGATTCTCGGAACCATGGGACTTGCGGATAATCAGTTGAAGATGGCTTTAATAAAAGTGAATCCGAACGGCCAGTTATTAAATTGATTCCCGCAGAAACGAGTATATTGCAAGGTTACCTAATCTGAAATACCCTTATATACCAGCTGGTTGGCTGCTAATTTTTAGTCCAGAATGAGAAGACTATACCCGATAATCATTTACCTGGGTTCACTTATATGCTCCTTTCTTCTGGCAGCCCCTTCCGCTTTTGCCCAGTGTAGTTTTACCAATCTGAATGCTTCCTATTGTGTTGATGATCCCGCCTTTACATTGACGGGTGGTACCAACTATTATGGTAACGGCGTAACGGGTTCTACTTTTAATCCGGCGACCGCGGGCGTGGGAACACACAGAATTGTTACTACTAACGGACTGGCTAACGCATACACTGTCAGTACGAGTGGGACCTTCAGTCCGGAGGCAGCGGTTTCGCCTACCAGTCATACATTGGGAAATAATGCTGAAACACTTCCGATTAACATTGGATTTACAGTCAATTTTTTTGGCAATAACTACACCCAGTTAAGGATCGGGAGTAACGGCGTGATCGGTATGGGCACGGCGCCAATCATCACGGGTGTAAATGAAGCATTGGGTAACAACGCAGAGCCGGATGACCTGATTGCGGCTGCCTGGGAGGACCTCAGGCCAGATGTTACTGCCACCGAAATCATCAGGCATTTTGTAACCGGTACTGCCCCATTCAGAAAATTCGTTGTCGATTATATCAACGTTCCGCAGGCGGGAGCGGGTGGAAACATTACAGTCCAGGTGCAAATTCATGAAACCACTAACGTAATCGAGATTCACTCGACGAGTGTGAATTTTACTGATCGTCTTGCAACGCAAGGTATTGAAAGTCCGGGGGTCCCTACTTTCACTCTTTTTTATAATGTCGCAGGCAGGAATGATGCTTTCTTTTCTGCTAACAACGATTACGTTGCCTTTATACCGCAGTGTCTTGATATTCAATACGTCACTGTCAACCCCTTACCCAATGCGGCGCTGACTGTGACGCCTGCAACCACCAATGTTTGTAGTGGAAACGCTGCACAGGTTACAATCGGATCTTCCGAGAGCGGTGTGTTGTATCAATTGAGAAACGATTCCGATAACACCGCGTTAAGTGGTTTTTATTCGGGAAACGGGGGAAACCTGGTTATCAATTCTGACGCGCTTACTGCGAATACCACGATCAAAGTCTACGCGCGTAATGCCACCACGCTGTGCGACAGGGATCTGACGAATAAAGTGGCTGTTACAGTTAACTTGCCCCCCACTACCGCCACAGCGGGACCGGATCAGATACGCTGTATCGCGGGGAGTTTTACGCTGGCAGGAAATAACCCTGCATCGGGTACGGGTACCTGGACGATCATTGGCGCGGCGAATGGCGCCACCATCACGAATCCGGCACTGTTTAATTCCACCGTTTCGGGTTTGACCGCGGGTTCAAGTGTTACCCTGCGGTGGACGATCGCGAGTGCGGGCTGTTCGTCAAGTTATGATGAAGTGACCTTGACCTATGGAAGTCCGCCACCGGCATCCAACGCCGGAGCGGACATCATCCAGTGCGACAACCCTGTATTTGTGATGAGCGCAAACGACCCTCCGTTCGGCGCCGGGGCATGGTCGCAAATATCCGGGCCCGCCGTTGCGATCAGCAATCCCTCGTCGTATAACACGACCGTAACCGGTGTTACCGCAGGAAGCGGGAGCATCGTTTTGAGGTGGACCATCTCCAATGGTTGCGCCCCCAATGCTGTTGATAACGTTACCATTCGTAATGACGCGAAGCCGACAACGGCAAATGCGGGTGCTGATCAGCTGTTATGTGGCGCGACAAGCACGGCCCTTGCAGGTAATACAGCAGGCGTGGGTACCGGTGCGTGGAGCATCGTCAGTGGTGCGGGTGGAAGCTTTGTTGACGCCACCAATCCGCTTACTACTTTCAATGGGATTGCCGGAACTGATTACGTCTTGCGATGGACCATCAGCAATGGATCGTGCGCCGCCAGTACGGATGAAGTAACGGTCAAATTTGATGTTAACCCTACCGTTGCCGCGGCAGGTCCTGATCAGCACATTTGCGGAAACAGTGTAACGCTTGCAGGTAACGCGGCGGTGTCGGGAACAGGTGCCTGGTCAGTCATCAGTGGCGCCGGCGGAAGTTTTGTCAGCGCCAGCAATGCGTCAACGACGTTCAATGGCGTGGCGGGAACGACGTATGTACTTCGTTGGACAATCAATAGTACGTTGGGAGTCTGCGCGTCCACGTCGGATGATGTTCAGATCATTCTTGACCGTGCACCGACGACTGCAAATGCAGGTCCAGACCAGGATTTGTGTTCAGTGTCCAGCGCGGCCCTTGCGGGCAATGCCGCAGTGGCGGGTGCAGGTCTCTGGACGGTAATCAGTGGCGCCGGAGGAAGTTTTGTTGACGCAACAGATGAGCTCACCATATTCAATGGCGTGGCGGGAACCGCCTATGTCCTGCGGTGGACAATCACCAACGGTATTTGCACAGACAGTTATGATGAGGTTGCCGTCAAATTTGATGTTAGCCCAACAGTTGCATCTGCGGGTACGGATCAGAATATATGCGGTACCAGTGTAACCCTGGCGGCAAACAATGCGGTTTCAGGAAACGGTGTGTGGACCATCACCAGCGGGGTGGGAGGAAGTCTTGTCGATGCCAGCGATGAGGCGACCACTTTCAACGGTGTGGCCGGAACAACGTATATGTTACGTTGGACCATTAACAGTAACCTGGGCGTGTGCCCCGCCACAGTTGATGAAGTAGAAATAAAACTGGACCGTGCGCCAACCACAGCAAATGCCGGAGCCGACCAGACGAACCTATGCGGTCTTACCACCACGACGCTTGCGGGAAATGCTCCGACAACTGGCACGGGAACGTGGACCATCATAAGCGGTGCCGGCGGAAGCTTTGCAGATGACAACGACGAGGTTACCCTTTTCAATGGGGTAGCGGGCAACACCTATGTGTTAAGATGGACCATCAACAATGGCCTATGTACTGACAGCTACGATGAGGTGACCATCAGGTTCGACCAGGCGCCCAGTGCCGCCGTGGCAGGCAGTGATATCGTGCAATGTAACGCAGGTACTTTTACGATGGCAGCTACCAATCCTGCCATCGGTGCCGGAACGTGGAGTGTTCAATCTGGAACGGCAACCATTACGAATCCCGCATCCTATAATACAACCGTGACAGGTGTGCCGGTAAATTCCAGCGCTACGTTACGCTGGACCGTCACAAATGGAAGCTGTGCATCTGTTTTCGATGACGTTGTCATTACAAACAACCCGCTTCCTGCGCCCACGCTTTCCAGCAATGATGCCGACAACATTATCTGTTCCGGCACAGCGGTGATCTTCACGGCGGGTGGAGGCAGCAACTATGAGTTCTTCGTCAATGGCGCGAGCGTTCAGAACGGGGCGGCAACGACCTATTCGACATCGGCCTTGTTAAATGGCCAGGTAGTGAGCGTGCAGGTAACGAGTGCTGCGGGCTGTTCAGCGCTGAGTTCAGGCATCACCACCACGGTGAACCCGCTTCCTGTTGTGAACCTTGTGAGCAGCGATGCAGACAATACGATCTGTGCGGGCACGAGTGTAACCTTCACAGCTGCGCCTTCCGGCAGCGCGACCTATAATTTCCGGGTGGATGGAGTGAGCGTGCAGAGTTCGGCTTCGAATACTTACACGACCACAACACTGACGGATGGCAATGTTGTTGATGTAATTGTAACGTCAGCGGCGAACTGCAGCACCACGGGCGCAGGCATCACGATGGATGTTGATGTGGCACCAAACACGGCCAACGCGGGCGTGGATATCATCCAGTGTAATAATGCTACGTTTACCATGAATGGTAATGCCCCGGTTGCCGGCACTACTGGCACCTGGACCATTGTCAGCGGGACGGCAACGATCACCAACCCGAATTTAAGAAACACAACGGTGAGCGGTGTGGTGGCAGGATCGGGCGATGTGGTGTTGCGCTGGACGATGAGCAATGGTGTTTGTGCATCCAATGCTGATGTGTTAACCATCCGGAATGAGGCGTTGCCCAGTGCTGCGGTTGCCGGAGCGGACATTGCTCAATGTAATAATGGAACCTTCACTCTCAATGCAACAGCTCCAGTGACCGGTACAGGATCATGGAGCCTGGTGTCGGGTACAGGTACGATCACCAATGCAAGTTCATTCAATACGACCGTGACAGGCGTCACACTGAATTCCAGCGCTACATTGCGCTGGACCGTCACAAATGGAAGCTGTGCATCTGTTTTCGATGACGTTGTCATTACAAACAACGCGCTTCCTGCGCCCACGCTTTCCAGCAATGATGCCGATAACATTATCTGTTCCGGCACAGCGGTGATCTTCACGGCGGGTGGAGGCAGCAACTATGAGTTCTTCGTCAACGGCGCGAGTGTTCAGAACGGGGCGGCAACTACCTATTCGACATCGGCGTTGTTAAATGGCCAGGTAGTGAGCGTGCAGGTAACGAGTGCTGCGGGCTGTTCAGCGCTGAGT
>JBARAD010000027.1:0-5290 GCA_049791675.1 Chryseosolibacter sp. | reverse complement strand
TGGAATCCGTCACCTTAAGGCTATGCGCACCTTCAGCCAGGCCGTCGACAACGATAGTATTGGAAACTGGATCAACAGCCAGCGTGTCTTCTGATGTGACATCGAAGTAAAAGTAAGGTCCGGTACCCTGCGACAATACAATGACCGCAGCACCATCGCTCGCTCCCGTGCACGATTCAGAAGTTATCGTCTGTTCGCTTGTAATCGGCTCCGGCTGTACAATAGTCACATCAGTCTCATGGATACAACCATTCTTGTCCTGGATAGTGACATGGTAAGTACCCACCGTGAGGCCCTCATAACGTTGCTCAGTTCCTGGCTCGCTGAACACGCCGCCATCAACCGAGAATTTGTAACGCCCACCCTCGAATGCGGTACCACCCTCTCCGCGAATCACAAAGAAACCATTGCTTCCGCCAAAGCATGATATGTCGCTTTTTTCAATCACCTGAGACGATACATTGGTTTCCGGCTGCGCAACCTCAGCTTCCAGGGTGACAACACAGTTGTTCTTGTCTTTGACGGAAACATTGTAACGCCCGGCGGCGAGCGAAGGAAAAACATTGCTGTCCAGCCATGATCCGTCATCCAGTTGATATTGGTAAGGACCCACCCCTCCGCCCACCGAAGAGATTGTAATGAGGCCGTCAGGCGCCGGGCTGTTCCTGCAACTTACCGGCAGCGTGCTGATGTCGCCAACGTTAAGGCTGGTGGGCGCCGTCAGGGTTTCGAACGCGGTGATTTCGCACGAAGGATAAGTCCTGTCTCTGATCGTAATGGCGTATGTCCCGGGGGATTTCCCCACGAAAGACGTGATCTCACTGTTTTCATGAAGGTATACATACTGACCCGTTCCCCCTGAAGCGGATAGTGTAATGAACCCATCGGCGTTGCCGGCGCAGCTTGTGTTGAAGCCATTATAATCCGATTTTTCGCCCCTCCATGCAAGGGCAGATGGCGCGGCATCGATAATTATATTTGGCACCTCGTAAAAGCACGATGCGCCGGTCCTGTCAGCTACTTTCAGCGTGTATGTCCCCGCGTCGATATCATGGAAGGTATAGCCTGTCCAGGCAGGCAGATCGAGATACTGTTTCACTGTAACACCATCCCTCACGAGGTAAAGATTGTACCTGTCGGACGCGCCCGACACCCATGAAACACTGACCCTTCCTTTTTGACCGGCACATTCAGGCTGAATTATGCTGCCCATCGTAACGGACGGCGTTCCATTTATCGCTACATCAAACCATTCGGAGAACTCCAGACTTGCCTGCATGCCTCTGACAAACGTGGCCACCCGAACCTGAAGGTTACGCGACGAAGAGGGATTGACCCTGATATGATCACGGAGATCAAGTTTGTTGTCAGACCTTGAATACGGCGTGGTAGTCCGGGCATCCTCATCGTAAACCTCCCAGTAATACGTGGGAGACATGGCGCTGTTGATACCGTGGTATGAAGTCTCAACTCGCAGATCATCGGCAAAACAAACTTCACGTCCTGGTCCCTTCGAAAAAGCCGGTGTTTTCAAGGTATTGCTGAACCAGAAGATGGTATAAGCAAGCTGATATCCCTTCCTGGAATCGGCAGAATTATTGATCACGCGCGTGATGTTGTTTTCGCTCCTGGGGTTGAGCGTCGTCAACGACGGGTAGTAGATAATTCCGTGATTTGAATCACTGTCACCACCATCATCAACTTTACACCCGTCGCCACCGTCCTCTTCCCACACCGTGAGACTCATCTGTAAAGAAGTAGCCGACACCGAGATTGTTGTCTGCAGTTCGTTGTTGGAGAAACGTTCCCATTGTTGGGAATCAACGTTCTCGGCGCTTGCGCATGGATTCGCGTATTGGTTGTTGATCGAATAGGAGCATCGGTATTCCTCACGGCTACCCCAGTCATGGTCTTCACGGGAATAGAGTTCGCGCATCCAGGCGACGACGGTAATTTCCTGAGTTTGGCCGAAGGCGCTTCCGGCGCACAATACGATCAACGATAGCGTGTAAAAAATTTTCACGGTTTCCGGTTAGTATTAATATTCTACGACAATGAGATCTGAAAACGGAGATTCTCCACCGTCACTGGTGAAACCTTTGACCCGGTAGGAATAGACTGTATTCACGCGCAACGCTTTGTCAACAAACCGGAATTCAGATGCCGGGATGGTTTTATAAACGGTGAGGGGCCCATCCCCGATCTGCCGATAGACGGAGAACTTTGATACGCGTGTATCCCCGTAGTTCCATGAGAGTGTTATGTTCTTGCGCTGACGGTCGGCAATACCCTTCAGGTCCTGGACCGGAGGTCGTACACCGTTGTCGACGCGTTGCAGTGAAATCGGCACCTGCCCCACCGAAGCATTATCGGATCCGTCGTAGGCACACAGCGTGTATTCATACATTCTTTTCGCCGGAATCTCCCTGTCGAAATATTGTGTGACTGCAGAATCCTGTCGAAACAGCGCGATCGTTTCCCACCTCGCACTGCCCTTCTGCCTTCGCAAGAGGCGTGTCTCCACAACGTCGTCGCTGGTGCTCGGCTGCCACTCCAGGTACACACCATCGGCACGGGCAGCATACGTCCGGAACACAGGCGGTACCGGAGGTAATTTATCAAAACGCTGAAGCTCCAGGGGGTCGGAGAAATCGGATGGATTGAAATTATGATCAATGGCGACGATCTTATAGTATACAACCTTCGTCAGCGTACGGACGTTGAGCGTATCTCTGTAAACTGTATCCGATACGGGTCCCGCTGTAACCTGGAAGTATTCATCATTGCTGAAATTGGCTCTGTAAACGCGATATCCGCGAAGATCCGCTTCATTGTTCTGCGTCCATCTGAGCGTTACGACGCCCGTACTGTCCATGATGCCCTGAAGTGCGCGCGGCATGGAAGGTGGAATACTATCGATCAATTGAACAAGGTGAGGTAAAGAAGTCCGCTCCGACCGGTCTGCACCGACCACCTTCACACGGTAGTATCCATTCGTCAGCGGGGCATCGTCCCTGAACTGTCTCTCCTTCACATCCAGTGCGCCTCTTAAAAGCTCATAGCTTCCGGATGCTTTCGACGCCCGCTCCACCTGAAATTCTTGTATTGTTTTCTCCTGGGCCTTGGGAAACTCCCACTTCACACTGACCTGGTTGTTGTCGATCGCCATCGCCGATGTGATCACGGGCGCATATTCCGGAGACGCATGACCGATCACGGAAACAGTGTCAGACGGTGGACCCGTTTCCGCGAAGGCATTCATTCCCCTTACCCTGTAGACGTAACGCTTGTTGAGCGCGGGCAGAGAATCTGTGTATATGGCACGATCGGATGATTCGGCTTCTGCATTCGTATTGACAAGCGGCAAATCGTTGAGCCGCGTAAAAGCCTTACCGCCATCATCTGATCGTTCGATGATGTAAGCCGTATAAATGTCCTGAACATAAATCTTGTCCCAGGTGATCACGGCATTTTTCCTGGTATAAAAAGCCTGAACATCATAGGGCTTCGGCAGTTCACGCTGATCATCAGCGCCGATGTAGCAGAAGGCCGTATCAATGACCATTGATTTGGACGGCGTATAGATCCTGTACAGATAGCGCTCGCCCGTTTTCACGGACTTGTCTGTAAAGCGCAGCGCCGATGCTTCGGCAGTCGCCGCAGAAACGTCGGCGGCAAAGAGGGCCATCGAGAACCGGGCTTCAGATTCCTTGACCTTCTGGTAGACCTGCGACACGTCGCCCATTCTTCCCGTGGTGAGTTGAAACGTTTTTCCATAGAGCGCCTGTGCGGCAAGCGCACTGTACTTGTCCTTTTGAACAATGTCCTTCCATCGTTCAACCTTCCATGGCATCAGCGGCGTCGATGTCATCATCTCCTTCGAAGGATCTTGCTGGAGTACGCCGTCTTTCACCAGCACATACCGCTCGACCAGGAAGCCATTCCTGTTCGCAGCCTCCCACGCGACGGCCGATCCTGGCGCCCATCGCAGTACGATTGAATCGCCGTAAGCACGGGCAATAGCACTGATCTTGTGCTGTGCCTGAGACCGGCCTTCAAAGCTCGTCAGGAACGTGAGCATCAAAAGAGAGCAGACAATGTTTTTATTGAGTTGCATAATTTAGTCGCGTCTGAAAGTTATCGTTCGTTGAAAAGTGATCATGTTGGTGCCGGGCAGGACATAACGCAATGTCACCGGATATGCAGCAGGGAATAACAGATAGGGACTTGGCGACGTCAGGAGATTCGACATCCAAGGGTTGCCGTGTCGAAGCGAATGATTCGCCGCCTTCTGCACCAGCTCATCATGGTCCCGCATCACATAGTGTGACAGTTTATAGATCGGATAGGCGCCCGACGACACTGCTACCTCTGCGCGGCCCTGCTTCCATTCGTCTTCACTGAGATCATATGCTTCGAATTGCTTGATGTAAACGGCTTTCGATGGTGGTACACCGACTTGAAGTGGATCTGATTTCCGCCAGTCGAGCGAGAAGCCGTAAAGGTGATAGTCGCGGTACATCAACGGATACACGACGGATGTGTACCATGTGGTTTTCGACAAATCGGCCTCCAGCTGAACAAGCGCCGGCTGACCGTTGTCGGCCACGAGCTCGGCTTTGTCGAAGTACTCGTTTCCTGTGAAGCTAAGGCCGAGTTCCTGTACGCCGGCGCGAATCGGGTTCGTCCATGGATCGGAAGACTGAAGGCTGCTAACCTTTGCCGCGAAGGTTGCGTACTGACTGGTTTTGAAGTATGCGGAAAAGATTGATTTCTCCTGCAGGATCTCCAATGATCCGGAAGCCTCCTGCGTTGTCAACGTGATGCCTGAATCATCCACGGATCTGGTTGACGCATATACGTTTTCATCTACGGCGCTGTTCTGCTGTGACGGAACATTTACGATCTCCCAGGTATAGACAGCATTGTTTTCAAGGGCCCGTGGTATTTCAAACCTGATGGTCTGACCTGCGTAGGCCAGTCCGGATTCGTGTGATGCACCGTCATGCTTTTTCAACCGGACTACCTGGTTCCACGCTTCTCCCGGCGCGAACAAATAAGGCTGTCCTTTTTTCAATTTGATATAACCTTCATTGTGTTCGTCCTTGTGAAAGTGAAGCTGTTTTGCCACGGGATAACTATACGCTACATTTTCTGCCGGGATATAATCAGGTGCATCGCCTGTTGTGAAGGTATTTTCCATCGTCTCCGTAACCAGCGCTCCCTTGACTTTTACAGGTACCCACGCCCCGCGTGTGTTTTCTTCGAAGCTTACCTTAACATGGGCCTT
>JBARAD010000026.1:0-7376 GCA_049791675.1 Chryseosolibacter sp. | reverse complement strand
AGCGGAACCTTTGTCGTTCCGATAACACGGTCCACTTCTTTTGTATAGGGCGCTCTGGCTTTTTTAACGAGGGCCTTCATTTCCTCGTCTTCCCTATACTTGTCAGGATCGACATCGAGGAGCTGATAGGCCTGTTCCTTAACAACACCATCCTCGACCACCACGTCGAGCTTTGCGACGAAAGAACCAAAGGCGCCAGGCTCGGTGACGCGGGAATATTCGCGCTGCAGGGGTTCGCGAACGCGCTCATGTGTGTCTGCTCCAAGGATATAGTCCACGCCCTTGACGACCGGCATGTCCGCCAGGCCGACCTGTTGTGCAAGACCCATGTGGGTCATCAGCATGACAATATCACATTTCTCATATTTCCGGAGGATCTCGACATATTTTTCAACATTCTTTTCAGGATGCGTGAACTCTATTCCTTCACTGTACGCGGGCGATTGACGTTTCGGTGTGAGCGGATCATTGTATCCGATGAAACCAACCTTCATTCCTGCGATGTTTGTGACAAAATAAGGCGGGAAGATCAGGTCGCCGTTGTATTCATCCGCAGTTTTGTGAAACATGTTTGCACAGACCTTTGCACAGTTGTATCCAAACATGTCTTCCATCATGATCTCTTTCCCATAGACCACTTCCCAGTTGCCGGGCAGCATGATGTCATAACCGATATTATTCATCAGGGGAACGATCGCTTTTCCTTTGCTCAGCGCGGCAACCGCGCTTCCCTGAAAGCAATCCCCACCGTCGATCAGCAGCGTGTTCCCGGGATTTTGCGACCTCAGCTCATTGATCATTCCCTTCAGTGTAGCGTAACCGCCTCTTTTCTTGTATACAGGCTGACCATTCTCGATAAAGAATTCATCATGCGTGAGCAGCTGCGCGTGAATGTCGGCGGTGTGCAGGATGCTCATTACACTTGCCTTCCCTCTCTTCACAGCTTTATTGCTGAACATTTCACGGCTCTTGAGCGCACCTTCTCCATCATTCAGCGCAGATGCGGCGACCGGAGTTACCAGTCCCGCGCCGATCCCTAATGTCAGGCCAAGCCCTCCTGCTTTTTTCAGGAAGTCGCGTCTGCTGGCTTCCGATACCTTAAGATGCAGTTCTTTTTCCTTCCGGGTGATGGATTGTGTCTGGCATGACTGGCAGGTACACGAGGTGGTATGATTCGACATAGTGATTTGTTTTCGGTTTATATTCAATAAAAGATCAGTCATTTTCAATTGGTTTCCCGGCGCTTTCCCATTCCCGAAACCCTCCCTCAAGCTCATATATTTCGCGGTATCCGAGGCGATGGAGAATCGCCACGGCTTCTTCACTGCGAATGCCTGAAGCGCAATACACAAACAGCGGTTTTGACTTATCAAGCTTTTGGACTTTTTCTTCAAAATCGCTCTCCAGAACATCAATGAGTGTGGCGCCGGCAACATGTCCCTGACGGAATTCTGCGGGAGTTCTTACATCGAGCACTATTTTGTCGCTGGTGCTGTTCATTTTTTGTTCAAAGGCTGTAATGCCGAGCTGCTGAGCTGTTGTCTCAGTCTTTTGAGTACACCCGGACAAGGAGAGTAAGAAAGCCGCGGATAGAATGAAAAGAATAGTTGTCTTCATGAGCTTTTTTTGATGCCAGTACACCGGCAATTCCTGTTACGTCTTTATGAACAGCAAAGGTCCGGGTTTTTGCTTCTACAATCTGTGACTTTGGTTACAGTTCGGGATGATCTTTATCCGGCACAGAATGTCTTTCCGGGTTGGTGACTGAGATCACATACCTTTTGAAGCGTGGGCCGGACCTTTGTGATTTAATCTAAACAGATAGCAGCGAATGAAGAAAATGAATAAGATGAAGATTTTTAGTGCTGTATTGATTGTGAGCGTTGCGGCTTTCATTACCGTGATGGCGACGAAGCGGTCACCAAAGGAGCTGCCGGACAATCAGGTGTCGACCATAAATGCGCCAGGTGCGCAGCTTGTTGACGCTTCCAACAAAGCGTTGGATTTTTCCGCGTTCAAAGGAAAGGTGGTGTTTGTAAACAACTGGGCAAGTTGGTGTCCACCATGCATCGCGGAAATGCCATCGATCCAAACGTTGAAGAATAAACTAAAAGGTGAGGACGTGGTCTTTGTGATGGTATCTTTTGATGGGGATCCTGAGAAGTCAAAGGCTTTTGTCAAAAAGAGAAAATTTGACTTTGACATCTACTTTCCGGGCGATCGTTATCCGTACCCTACATCTTCTATCCCGGCAACATTTATTCTGGATAAGTCCGGAGCGGTGATCAGCGAGCATGTAGGTATGGCAGATTACAGTAGTGAAGAACTTGCAGATCAATTAAAAGCATTAGCCAATGAATAAAGTTGAAGTAAATCAGCGGAGTATCAATGTGCTCCGGATCATGTTAAGCGGTATCTTCCTGATTGCCGGCGTGAACCATGTTGCATTCCCCGGCCATGTTGCGAAGAGACTGATGGAGTCGCCGGTATATGAAAATGTTCTTTTTTTTATGAACGCGGAGATTCTCGTGATGGCTACCGGTATCGGGCTTCTGGCGGGCGGAATTTTTCTGTTGCTGAACAAGTTTACACGTCAGGCGGCCATCCTGCTGTTGCTGCTTTTGATCCCCATCACGATCAGTGTACAGCTACAGGGGTGGAGCACCGCCGGACCGCTGTTTAAGAATGTTGCCATTGCCGGCGCCCTATTGTTTTTTATCATGAATAATTTTGAATCCACTAAAATCAGAAAGTATGAAGCGCAGTCTTAGTTTGTTATTGGGAATTGTTTTGTTGTCGATGTCGTTTATGTCACAGGCACAGTCGAATGGCGACAAATATGTTTTTGTTATCTCGAAGGTGAATTACCTGAAAGCGATCAATGACGCCGTGTCTGCGTCTAAAGAGAGCGGATTAAATGTGGAAGAAGTGAGGGTGATCCTTTGTGGTGAATCTGTGAAGGTCTTTCAGGGAGAAAAGAATCCGCTGATTGAAAAAGCCCTCGGCGAGAAGCGCATCCGTCTCTATGCCTGCGGTCTTTCGCTGGAGCAGATGAACGTCGACCCGAAAGTCCTCCCTTCGAAGGTATCGGTTGTTCGCAACGGCATCCTGGAAGGCATGATCCTGGAAAAGCAGGGATATAAGGCATTTGATCTATAATTAAGGAAGTTAGGTTAGTTTGAGTTCACATAAGGGTAAAGAAGCTGTCGAAAGACAGCTTTTTTTATTTGCCAACATTTTCATCCGCTTCAATCCTGATAACAACCACTCACCTTCCTGAATCTTCCTTACCTGAGCCTTCAGAGTCTCTTCGGCTCCTGAGCTTGTCGAAGGAGTCGAACTATTCAAAGGCACCAAACACCTAAAAATAATAATCCATCCGCACGCCGAAATGATGCATCTGCGTCTTGTTGTGCATCACCACACGCTCCACCTCGGCTTCATGATCAAGGTTCCCCTTGTAAGTGTACAGCACCTGTGCCTCCAGGCCCTTGAAGTATCCTGAAAATTTGTAATTGGCCTGCAGCGTTAACTGATAATAGGAGGGCATGCTGTATTTATTGAGCCGGGCGTTGGTTACGGCTGGTAATTTGTATACACCACCGCGTCCGCGGAAAAAGACGCGACGGTCTTTGTCCAGGTGGCGGGTATGCTCGAGCATCACGGCATGCACATCACCCGCGCCTTCATTCCGCTCACGGTTGTTGTAGGTATATAACGTCTCCGTTCCCCATTCCCTCGGAAAAAGGAATCGTCCATGGGATGTTATCCGCGAATAATTCAGCGACCATCCATCTTCATTGCTGTTATTGGTGAAGGCAATGCGTCCGCTTAGAACGTGGGATTCTTCATCCGGACCGATGTATTGATTTTCTATCGGGAGTCCGGCGTCAGATTTGGAAGTCTGCCAGATATACTGAAGTCCTGCCAACCATGTTTTTCGGGTGTAGTGTTTCTTAACCTCTACCTTCTGCAGCGCCACGTTGAACAGATTATCCACATGATAATTCCAGTACTGGTAGTTCACATTTTTGACTGGTTCCCATTCTGCGCTAGCAATCAGTACGCTCTTGCTGTCGACGTGTCCTTCGTACTCGGCCGGCTCCCCGTTCACCGCTGTTCCATTACCATAGATACCCACCGATTCGCCAATACCATACCATTCAACAGTGCTGCGCGGTGTCGTGCTCCACAGCCATCCTCCCCGGAGTTTCAATTTGTCCCAATCCTTGAATTCCGCCCATAGCCCCTCCTGAATATTAGGCCGCATACGGGTGTCCTGTAAATTCATAAGCGGCGTGCTGATATGGAATTTGCCGAGTTGGACAAATGATCCGCGGTGTGGATTAAAATAGTATCGAAGATAAAGATTTTCAAGACGGTCAAGGTCCTCATGATTGTCCGGATCTTCCGTATCAAAAAGTCCCAGTTCATAACGGTTAGCATATCCGTTATCGGCACCCAGGTGGGAAGATGAGAGGTTATAAATGATGAATCCGGAGATGCCTACCTGGAAGTTCTTGATCAACGGCGAATAATACGCAAGTCCTCCGCCCGCGGCCAGGGCGTAATAGTCGGGGTTATCTCCTTGATTAATGGTGTTCATGAAAAACGTTCTGATGTGTCCTTCGAATTTGCCCATGTCGTGAAGAACACGTTTAAGACTGTCGTGTGGGACAGGTTCATGATACAATGGAGGTATCGCTTCGGCCTCGCCTTCATGATGCTGGCCGTGCGCTGTGAAGGCTCCGATAGATATTGCTGTGATGACGATAAAGGTTCTGAACATATATGGATTATAATGCTTTGGAATTTTGACTATGCAAAGATAGATGGGCAAACAACCGTAGTCCGTAACCTGGGTCACACCGGGGTCTTCCGTTGGAGGTGATTGCATCGGGAATGACGACAGCGGAAGAAGAAATTTGTGATGCGCTGGAACATAGTGATGAAAAACGTACGATCTCTGTGATCAATGTCACTGAACCGCCAGGAGAAATTAGGGAACTTTAGTTTTTATTGGCAAGGTGCTATGGATTACGGGAGAGATTTAAACAATGACTTTGTCCGCGCCATAAGGCTTTTGATGGTTGCCATAACAGCTTCCATCCTTTTAATGACATTCGTTGTCTTGTGGGCAGGAGGGGTGTGGAACAATTTATGGTCAGGATTTTCTTCAGGCGAAGAGATCGCTGAGGCCAAACCGCCGGTGGCACCCCCGGTTCCTGCGCTGGAATTCTGGCGCCCCCCGGATATGCTCCTGGTCTCTGACCAGCGCACCGCGGAAGAGATCAGCTATGGCAGAGAGTTGATCATGCATACGTCGCAGTATCTGGGGCCCGGGGGCAGTGTGTTGAAAATGTCTAATGGTATGAACTGTCAGAATTGTCACCTGGACGCCGGCACCAAGATCTTCGGCAATAATTACGGCGCTGTGGCCAGCACGTACCCGAAGCTCAGAGCCAGGTCGGGAACAGTCGAGTCAGTGGAGAAAAGGGTGAACGATTGTTTTGAGCGCAGTCTTAACGGTAAACCATTGGACACAACGTCGCGTGAAATGAAAGCAATCGTCTCTTATATTGAGTGGCTTGGCAGCAATGTTGAAAAAGGTGAAAGCGCGCAAGGAACCGGCTTAATGAAACTGAAAACACTTCAGCGTGCGGCGGATCCCGCCAAAGGAAAAGTCGCGTATGAGACACAATGTGTAGCATGTCACGGAAATGATGGCCAGGGTGTAAAACTGCCTGCGGGTGGAGGCTACCAGTTTCCTCCGTTGTGGGGGGAGCACAGCTATAATCACGGTGCTGGCCTGTATCGACTTTCCACATTCGCGCAGTTTGTTTATGCCAACATGCCTCTCGGAGCTACTTATGACAAACCACTGCTGACAGAAGAACAGGCATGGGATATTGCTGCGTATGTGAATTCGCTTTCCCGTCCGGGCAAAGATCTGTCCAATGACTGGCCGGACATCCGGCTGAAACCATTCGATCATCCCTTCGGACCGTACGCCGATCCGTTCGAAGAAAAACAACATAAATTCGGACCTTTTGAACCTATCAGGGAATTTTACGCGGACAGGAAGGCTAACGCGTCCACTACAGTCAAAGAACAGGTTCATTGAAACGCTCTTCTCACTTTCATCTTACATCGTGCACGTTTTAATCATTCATATACATGAGAAATATTCAATTTGGAGTGACCTTTCTGATGCTGGTATCGTTCGCTACGGCAGCTTTTACACAAGACTTAAAGAAGAATGGAATGAAGCTAAAACACAAGGTAGTCATGCAGGTTACAGAGGGAGATTCGCTCACACAGCTGGCGGTGATCGGGCAGGTGCGCAACATCAGGAAGCAGCTGCCAGACGCGCAGATTGAAGTCGTCTGTCATGCCAATTCTCTCGATATGTTGCTGAAGTCTGGTACAAAGGTCGCTTCGCATATCGCCGAGCTTACATCGCAGGAAGTCCGGTTCGTTGCCTGCGAGAATACGATGGCAAGAAAGAAGGCCACAAAAGAAGACCTTGTACCCGGCACTGAAACCGTTCCTTCCGGACTCGTGGAAATTATCCTTAAACAGGAGGAAGGCTGGTCGTATATAAAAGGCGGGCACTGACCTAGGCTGTCTGATCCAAAACTTTATCTTTACATCTTCAAGCCTTTCAAAATCCCTATGGTCGATCTCAAAAAAATTTTCCCCAACTTCGACGAAGAACTGATAAAACACCTTGAGAAGGTTGGGCAGGAAGTGGAATTCGAGGAAGGTGAGATGCTGATCCGCCCGGGTCAGTACTTCAAGCAGTCCATGCTGCTCGTGGAGGGCCGTGTGAAGGTGTATCGTCAGGGAGAAAATGGCGATGAGTTTTTTCTGTATTATCTCGAGCCGGGGAACGCCTGCGCCCTTTCTATCATTTGCGCCACCAAGAATGAGACGAGTGAGATCAAAGGCATCGCCGTAACGCCGGTGAAGGCTTTTGCCATTCCGCTTCAACACATGGATGGCCTCATGCGTGAATATCGCCAATGGTACTACTTTGTTCTCGAGACCTACCGGAATCGTTTTGAGGAACTCCTACAGGTTATTGATCAGATCGCTTTCCATTCGATGGATGAAAAACTTGAGTTCTACCTCAAAAGACAGTTCGATACAATGAAGTCAAAGACGATCTCCATCACCCATCAAGAGATCGCCGATGACCTGAACTCATCGAGGGAGGTGATTTCCCGCCTCCTGAAGAAGCTGGAGAGCAGTAAACGGATCTCCATCTCCCGCAACGAGATCACGCTGATTTCGCTTTAAGGTTCAAGTTCAAGACTTAAGATTTAAGATTTAAGATTTAAGATTTAAGATTTAAGATTTAAGATTTAAGATTT
>JBARAD010000025.1:0-11061 GCA_049791675.1 Chryseosolibacter sp. | reverse complement strand
TCGGTTGAATTTAAGCCTCCCCCCTGAGGGATCACGCAAGTAATCCCTGTCTCTCCGCAAATTCAACTGATGCCCGCGCGATAGCGGGCATTTTTGTTTGCTGAGCATTGCCACGGCCTCCGCGAGCGTAAATCCTTAAACCTCTTCAGATCAGAGGTATCTTTTTGCCATGGGTCCTCAGGGTTGTACGCATGAACTTTCGGGTTATCTGGTAATTTGTCATAGTCTGGATAAGCCTTAACCTTCAACGCTTGCTCCAAAACCTGTAGTTGATTGAAATAGATGGTCATCAACGCACCGAGAATCGGAGTGCGAAAAAGGAATTTGCTCGATCTAATTAACTCAGTTCGCTTCAGTGGGTGCTTGATTTTGACATGGAAGTCGATGATTTCACGCCTTTCGAGTTTGTCCAACATCGAGAACTTGCTCCGTTGATGGTAGGTGAACAGCGAGATACCAATAAGCAGGCCGACAATGAAAGCCAGGGCCCAAAGTAGCACAACGGGTATTGCCGCCAAAACAAAAACTAAAGCCAAGATGGCAGCGAAGAAAGCTACAAGATCATGGGTGGCTTTCTTGACAAAGAGAACCAGAGCGCGCGCTTGTGCATAAAGCTGTAAGGAAGCCTCAGCGAAATCGAAAATACGAGCCTCCGTCTCAATGAAGTCAAGCTTGAAGTTAATAGTCATGTGTTAGCCTCCGTCACAACCGACAGTGAGTTAACGAATAATTCCATTCCATAGTTTGCCTTTGACCAAATTCATTAGGCGGCCCCAAAGGATATTCCGCCAAATGGAGGGCGTGGCAAATATTATATAAAAACAATTAGCCCTTTGCCCCTAATGCCGCACTTCAAACCAGTCTCCCCTTTTAGGAAAAACCAATTCGTATTCATTGTAGTCAAAATTCAGGCAATTGGTATCGATGGCAAAGCTTTCGGGAAGGATGAACACACCACTGATTGTTTGCACTGGAATATCGAGACAATCGCCGTTGTCCAACATGGTCTTTAGGATCTCTCCGCCCTTCTTTTTTCTTACCAGGATGTGCGGATTGACGACGATCTGGTTCCCATCGGTCAGGTTCAGTTTGAGCTTATTTGAGCCAATGATCGCGGGCGTTATTTCTTGTATCAGCTTTTTCATGAGGGGGAATAAAGACGAAAGCTACGTCTATTGCCGGTAAATGGAAGCGGCACTAAATAAAAAAAACCGGAAAGATCGGCTTCATCAAAAGACAATGGCCGCGGCAGGTCACTTCAGTTTCAAAAACCTGCCCAGTGTTTTCAGAATCGGATTTCCAAACTTGGATGTAAAACAGCAGATGCCTTCGATATCCGTCAGCCGGACGCTGTTGATGTCCAGCACATGACCCGTAAAATCATATCCTTTAAAAATGATGTGGGTGTTTTCCCGTCCATCCCCGATAAGGATATCCTGGACCGCCGTGACAAACATGCCTTTTCCCAACATAGACGATTTAATACCAATCGCCGTACCGCGCTCCTTGCTGTCGAGCAAAGCCTTGAAAATCTCCCTGGAATCGTCAATGAAATCGAATGGGGTGTTAAGCATGTAGTAATCCATCTTTCCTGATTTTTATCCTCCCCGAAACGGGATCAATTCCATAACACTGATAAGGTAAAAATAACTTATGCGGATGGTCAATTTCAAATCCTGTTATGAGATTTACATCGGGAATATTGACCACCGAGCGTGTAGGCATGTGCGTTAGCAGAAATGCCCGCTGACTGAATACGAGCACACTTGAAAAATGTTCCATCCACATTTCGCCGTTCAGCTCAAGACGGATCGAAATATAATTCTGTTGGGCGGCGAGGTCGCTCAATAAATTTTCAAGCAGACCATGATCAATACGCTGTGATGTCTTTCCGGAGGCCATGTTAATTTTTTCCCGCATTGTATTCAGATACCTGATATTGAAAATGTGGCTTGAAAGGCCCCAGGTTTGCATCCAGTTCGAATTGTGTGATGGCCGAAAGGTCCCTGAGTGAAATGGAAAATTTCCTCGTCTCATCAAACAATTGAAGGCGCTTGTCGTCGATCTTGACGATCTTCAAAAAACCGGGATACCATAATTGACCCAGCGTACGAAAGCGGATTCCCACTCCCGGATGGTTTTCAATGATTGTGCAGATGATTGTTTTCAGATCCCGGACAGTCGTGGCAGCCTCCATGGCAAGGCATATTTGATGGTAAACTGGACATTCAGGTAAAAAACCATGCCAGCAGCCGCAATGCCAAAAAACGCGTTTATCATATACGATAACCCAGGGCCACGGGTGAAAAATTCCACAACAGTGTGTGGCAGTCCGGAAAGAGTTCTTTAGAGAGATACGGAACCGATAAAGTGTCCGTTGGTCATTTGAGGGCGAAGGTCGTATTAACGGTTAGGCTATGCGCCAAGACTACGGGGTCAGCTCCCCTGCGAAACACGCGGTAATGAGGCTCTTTGTTTTTTCCCGTCCATACTCCCCCAGCAGCACCATCAATTTTGTCAGTGCGGCTTCGGTCGTCATATCCGCACCGCCAATCACACCGATCTTCTGCAGTTCACGGCTTGTTTCGTAACGTCCCTGCATGACGCGGCCGCCGGGGCATTGGGAAATATTCAGCACGACGATTCCTGCGTCGATAGCCTCCTTCAGATGGCCCAGGAGCGCCGCGGAGGTCGGAGCATTTCCCGACCCAAAAGTCTCCAGGATCACGGCCTGGAGATCCGGCGTTTGAAGAATGGAGCGGATTGTATTTGAAGGTATACCGGGAAATAATTTCAGAATGGAAATGCGCGGGTCTATCTTAGACAGTAACTTCATGGGCCTGGAGTCCGCCGCCCGTATCACGGCAAAATTATAATCGATCTTTACGCCAGCTTTTGCAAGGGGTGGATAATTTCCGGAATCAAAGGCATCGAATTGCATGCTTTCAACCTTCTTCGAACGATTTCCGCGCAGCAACTCATAGTTGAAGTAGATACACACTTCAGGGACCAGGGGTTTGCCATCTCTTCTGGCGGAAGCGACTTCCAGGGCAGTGATGAGATTTTCCCGCGCATCCGATCTCGGCTCACTGATCGGCAGCTGAGCCCCCGTGAACACCACGGGTTTGCCGAGTCCATCCAGCATGAAACTCAAGGCAGAGGCCGTATAGGCCATCGTATCAGTGCCGTGCAATACAACGGTACCGTCATGGGTGTCATAATGTTCAACGATCAGTGCGGCAAGTATCTGCCAGTGTTCCGGCTGAATGTTCGATGAATCAATGGGCTTGTCGAAAGATATCACCGTGAGTTCAAGCGCCAGATTTTTCAGCGTGGGCAGATGCTCCAGGATGAGGCTGAAGTCGAAGGGGATCAGAACGCCGTGCGCGTCATGGGTCATCCCAAAGGTTCCTCCCGTATACAGGATGAGTATGTTTCCACGGGGTGGCTGGGGCGAGGCAGTGTTGATCGTGATTCGTTTCATTTAATTGTCAGTTCCGTAAATCGTAATTCAAGATTTAAGATTTAAAATTTAAGATTTAAAATTGAGACCGTTCCAGGAATACCAGAATCTGTCCCCCAATCTTGAATTTAATCTTCAATCTTGAATTTTAAATTTTGAATACCCGCAACGCATTCTCCGTTGTTTGCCTCTGAAGGTCCTCAAGCGACATTTTCTTGATGTCAGCGACACGTTGCGCGATGAGCGGGATATACGCGGGCTCATTCCGTTTGCCGCGGTGGGGAACCGGCGCAAGGTAGGGACTGTCCGTTTCAAGAACAATCCTGTCCGCGGGAATCTCGGGGAGCGTGACGTCGAGCCCCCCCTTTTTAAAAGTAGCGACCCCTCCGATCCCAACATAAAAATTCAGCTTCGCAATTCGCTCTGCCTCCGCGGCCGTGCCTGAAAAGCAATGAAAGATACCGGTCAGCCTACCATCCTGAAGACGCTCAACAAGGTCGAGGGTTTCCGTTAAACTCTCACGACAATGGATTACTACAGGCAAGCCGAATTTTTTTGCCCAGTTCACCTGAACGTCAAAGGCTTCACATTGTTGATCCCAGAAAGTCTTGTCCCAGTACAGATCGGTACCGATCTCTCCCACTGCCGCAAATTTTTTCTTTGAAAGCCATTCTTCCACAATGTACAATTCACGTTCAAAACCTTTGTTTACAGAACAGGGATGAAGGCCCATCATGGCAAAGCATCCCTGCGACCGGCTTTCGACTTCGAGCATGGCATCGATGGTGGTGTGGTCCACATTGGGCATAAAAATATGTTGTACATGATTGTCTTCGCTGCGACGCAGTATCTCCGCCCTGTCATGGTCGAATTCTTTCAGATAAATGTGGGCGTGCGTGTCAATCCAATGGCTCATACAGAAGTGTTATGCGTAGCTCCGGAGCAAGGTAAAGAAAAATGCACCGGCTTGTGAATGCAGCTTCAAATATCGAATACCGCGGGGGAATTGGACGATACATGTCCGGATTTTTTTATATTTATCAATATAATCCACGACAACCGCTTACCATGCATTCAAGACGAAGATTCATCAGACATTCCGCATCGTTGCTTGCGGCCACCGCCTTGTCCCCGCTGGTGAAAGCACAGCGCTACGCAGGCCTTTCACCCAGCGATCAGCTGAATGTGGCACTGATCGGCTGCAAAGGAATGGGCATGTACAACCTGACGGATCATTTGAAACAACCGGGTATCAACTGCGTTGCGCTTTGCGACGTAGATAACAACATTTTACAGGAGCGTGCAAAGACTGTCCAGGAGCTTACGGGTAAAACACCGAAACTATACAAAGATTACCGCCGCGTGATCGATGACCCGGAGGTGGATATCGTGATCATTGGCACGCCTGACCACTGGCATTGTCTTCCCGCCGTAGATGCCTGTCAGGCCGGCAAGGATGTCTATGTAGAAAAACCATTGGCAAACTCTATCGGAGAGTGCCAGGTGATGCTGCAGGCGGCGCGCAAATATAATCGTGTCGTCCAGGTCGGGCAGCAACAACGCAGTGGCCAGCATTGGCAGGACATTATTGCGCTCGTCAGATCCGGTAAATTGGGAACGATGCGGAAGATCAAAACATGGGGCTACTTCAATTATGGAAAAGGAAGTGCCAGGGTACCGGACGGCCCGGCACCCGAGGGCGTGGATTACAATTTGTGGCTGGGCCCGTCGCGGGAGCATCCCTTCAACAAGAACCGCTTTCACGGAAGCTGGCGACACTTCTGGGATCACGGCGGAGGGTTGATGACAGACTGGGGTGTCCATCTTCTGGATATCCCGCTGTGGGCCATGGATGCAAAATTTCCAAAATCTGTTATGGCCTCGGGTGGTATTTATGCATATCCGGAAAATGCGATCGAAACGCCAGACACCCTCAATGTATTGTATGATTACGGTTCCTTTACCCTTGAATGGGACCATGCGGGTGGACTGTCGAAGGGGTTATACGGACGAAATTATGGGGTAGCCTTCATAGGAAACAATGGCACCCTGATTGTAAACCGCGAAGGATGGGAGGTCATTGCAGAAAGCGAAGACAATACCGACAAGACTGAAATAATTCCGTTGCAGCCGGCAGACAGCCAGGCACACGAAAAACATGTAAAGAATTTTATTGAGTGTGTGAAATCGAGGAGTAACCCGATCTGCGAAATAGAACATGGGCACAATGTCGCCATCGTGGCGCACATGGGTAATATCGCTTACCGGACCGGAAATAAATTGTATTGGGATACACCAAAAGGAAAATTCAAAGACGACGCCAAAGCGAATGCTTTGCTGAAACCGGAATACAGGTCACCCTGGAAATTCCCTTCTGTCTGATGATGTATTATTCACCGACCGGTGTCGCCTGTGTATGGTCACAACAGGGCATACCCTGCCTTACATCAGAAACACATATTTGCTGAATATGATCACGCCGATGATCACACACATGACCGAAGCAAACAGCACTGCACCTGCCGCAATGTCTTTCACTTTTCCGGCCAGCGGTTTGCGCTCGGTGGTGACAAGATCGACCAGACTTTCCACGGCACTGTTCATCATCTCCAGACCCACCACCAACCCGATGGCCAGAAAAATGATACACCATTCGGTTCTTGTGATCTCCACGTAAAGACCCGCCACGACGGTAGACAGGGCGATCATGAAATGCACTTTTAAATTGCGCTGGTCTTTCAAAGAAACGCGCACGCCATTGAAGGCATACCGGAAACTGTTAAAAAACTTACTCATATCATTTATGGATGCGGTGAACCGACTCGTGTTTAAAGGTATACATAAAACAATATGGATTCTCATTCCCGGGAAGCAAGCAGGCCGGAAATGGCATGCCTTAACAGCGCATTGTTTTCATGCCGGGTGAATCCGGTAAAATTCTTGCTGGCGGCGAGCGCGGTGTCAAGCCGGAACTGATCCTGTCTCATGAAATACGCAATTCCTTTTTTCATCAGCCGTGAGGCCAGATATTCCTGTTCAGTCTGACCGGGTGTAGGAATAAAAACCACTTTCTTTCCCAGTGCCTGCATATCCATTACCGTACTGAATCCGCTTCTGGCAATAACAAGTTCGGCAGCATCCAGCGCTTCATTCAACATGCCGGAGGAGAGAAAGTCAATCACGCGATCATCCGTCCGGGGATTTTCCAACCCCGGCAGTCCGCGTATGACAAGGTATCGCAAAGCCGAATTTCTTAGTTGGGGCAGCACAATGTTCTCCACCAATGTGCGCTGGGGCTCAGGTCCCGAAAAGACTGCGATCACATCATACTTCTTCTCCGCATTATTTTTCGGCGTAAAGCGCGACAACCATCCGATGTACGCGATGTTGATCTTCGTCGTCGCTTTCCCGAACGACATCAGATCACCGGCAAGTGAGGGATCACCGGGAGTGTCAGGGATCCAGCACGAATCGAAACGGTTGATCATCCGGTCATTTATTTTCCTGACGATATGCTGAAGCCAGCCAAAGCGCTTTGGCATCAGGATATTGCTCTGATGGGTGATAAAAACCGACGGTATCTTTCGCGACCAGCATCCATACCGGTTATCGGAAATCAGCGCATCTGCATTTTCCTGTTCAATGATTTGATCCACTGCTTTGTGTTCTGCCTGAATTACCCGCATGAAATGAGGCAATTGCAACGCCATGGCAAGCACCATGGAACCGTGTCCCGGATACCGCGGTTCGTAACCTGGAAGAACAAAAGTCTTCATCAGTGGAAATTCCTTTTGAAGTAGCCTCAGGGAATCTCCGCTTCCTGCGACGAGCACCTCACAACCCTGTAACTGGAGCTCGCGGATCACCGGAATGCACCGGGTTGCGTGTCCCAGTCCCCAGTCTAACGGTGTTATCAGGACACGCTTCATGGAGAGATTATTGATTATTGGTTATTGGTTGGATTGTCCACGGTTCAAAGTGATCGGTCTAAATCGATAGCCTTTGGACGCGAAGTGATCGATCAAGCGCGGCAATGCGTATTCCATGTTCCGTTGAGCCTTATAGCTGTCGTGAAACACGATAATGGATCCCGGCCTGCATGCATCGATCGTCCGGCGCAGGCACTGATCAGGAGAAAGATGCGGATTGTAATCCTGAGAAAGAACATCCCACATGATGATGCGATAGTGCGCCAGGCTGTTGATCTGTTTACGTGTAATGCGCCCATAGGGAGGGCGGAACAGGGTAACGGACTGGCTATAGCCCTGATCGGCAGCGATGATATCGCACGCGCTCACATTGGCCACGTATTCGGATGCACCGGTTTTCCATCCGTTCAGGTGGTTCATCGTGTGATTGCCGACAATGTGTCCCCCACTTGTTATCCGCTGAAATACTTCCGGGTGTTTGCGGATGTTGTCGCCTATGCAAAAGAATGTTGCCTGAACAGACGCCAATGTCAATTGATCCAGAACAAATTCCGTAGGGCCCGGAACTGGTCCGTCGTCAAAGGTAAGGAAGAGTTCTTTGGCGCCCGGGTCCATCCTCCATATCAATGACGGATAAAGCAGCGGAAGAATGAAAGGTGTTTTATGGGGGATCATCCTACCCGGCAGGAAAGAATGGTAATGTCATCGTTGTATCCGTTCTTCCCTTTAAATTCATCGAGGGAGACAATGATATCCTGGTGAATGGTCTTCAGGTCTTTGGTATAGGTGTGGTCCTCGTTGAAGTACGCTATGATTTTTTCGACGCCGTATTCCTCTCCCTGCTCATTGACCGTCTCCGTCAGGCCATCGGTATAGCAGAACAGCAGGAAATCATCGAGCCCTGTGATAAAGCCTTCGTTGACAAAAGGAAGGGGATGCATGGCGCCAAGAACGGTAGAGCCGTCCTCGAGTAATCTGAGGCCGGAGCGCTTATCCCATAGGATCGGCGGATTGTGGCCTGCGTTTACAAATACGAGGGTCTTGAGACGGACATCATAGATGGCCGCGAAGCAGGTGATAAACTTCTCCCCTTTTGTATTTTCAAGGACCTGAAAATTCAGCGCCTCGATAATATCGGTGAGGTTGGGGGTTTGGCGCAGCAACGTCCTTAGCGATGCCTGGAAATTAGACATCATCAGGGCCGCTGCGATACCTTTACCGCTCACATCGGCAATACAGATCAGGAACTGATTCTTATTGATCGGAATATAATCGTAGTAATCGCCGCCCACAATATCGTGGGGAAGATAGCTGGCTTCCACTTTCAGCAATTCCGTGTTGGGCAATGTTTCGGGAAAAAGAAATTGCTGAACGTCGCTGGCAATCTCCAGTTCTTTCCTGAAAGCTTCCTGTGCAAGCTGTTTGGTTGCAAGTTTCTTATTTTCAATGGCGACAATGATGATGTTGCTCAGCGCCTGGATAAACCGGATACCGGCCTCATTCACGTAACCCCGGTCGTTCTTGTCAAGGCCGCCCACGAACACCAGCGCGAGTGTATTGCTTTTATGCGTCACGGGAATGACGATATCGAACTCGGTGAACTCGCAGTGTTCAAATTCATGGAGGTGGGTGATATCCTGGATCGTCTTAAACGCGGGAAGCAATTTGACCGAGTGAAAATGATGGTCTGTGCCAAAACTTGCTTTGCAGTTCCACTCATCGTCCAGCACAAAAAGTGCAAGCTTTTTGATCTTGAGGTTAGAGCGCAGTGTGAAATTATAGATCTTATACAATGATTCCGCCGGCAGGTTGCTATTGATCGCCTGCGTAATTTCGAGGAGCGCATTAAGCTCCAGTTCCTTTATCTCAAATTGTACCTTAAGATCTTTTTGTAACATACCTTACCGGCAAAGGTAGAAATTAAATAAAACATGGCTGCAAAAGAGAAACCTAACTTTAGATCGGTTAAAACAGCCTTTTATGGTTTAAAAGTACGGTTCTTCCAGCGAAAGGGAATAAAAAAAGACGTTGCGCCTACGCCGATGACGTAGGCCGGATACAGGAATTGTAAGCAGAAGAAAGCCAGCCAGTTCCATGGTATTCTCAAAAACCGGCATACCTGCAGTAAAAAAGCCGCTTCGAGGATCATCTTGATGGAAAACAGGAACAGCGATTGGAGGATGAGCGGCGAAAAGACCAGGAACCAGTTCATGATAAAAAAGATCTGCATCAACAGCACAACGACCGCAAGGCCTTTCGAGACGGGTGAAGAATTGTACTTCCATTTGGAAGCCCAGCGTATCCGTTGATTCAAAAATGCTTTCCAGTCCGGTTGTGTCCGGGTGGTAACGACCGAGTCGGGGGCATTGATGAAACGGATTCCTTTGGGATAGCGATTTTTTATTTTCCGCATCAGGAATTCATCATCGCCGGAGGCAACATCCATGTTTCCCTCGTATCCGTTCACGTCGAAAAAGACCCTTCTGCGGAAAGCGAGGTTCGCTCCGTTGCATAAAGTGGGAAATCCAAGCGCGGCGCTGGCGGCGCCCGATCCGATGAGACTCGAGAATTCCATCGCCTGGATTGAATCGAAAAACCGCTTACCGCCTTCCATGCGCACCCCCCCAAAGGCCATCATCGCTTTCGGATCCCGGAAAACGGTATGGATATGCGTCAGCCATTCCGGAGACACAGCGCAATCGGCATCGGTGGTGACGATGATCGTTCCTCTCGCGTGGCGTACACCGGAAGCGATCGCCGCCTTTTTGCCTTTGCCCCTGTTGTGGATCACATGCAGGTTCTTGGACTCAAAGCGACTTACGACCCACAGCGTTTCATCTTCCGAATCATCGTTCACCACAATGATCTCGAATCGCCTGTGTTCCTGGCGCAAGAGGTCTGCCAGCAGGTTGGCGATGGTCAACTCTTCGTTCCGGACAGGAATGACCACAGAGATCAGTTGTTCCTTGCCGGAAGCCGGGGGCGTTCGTGGCTGCATAGCCAGTTTCCACCCGGCAAGGAAGATGACAAGCAAGAGAAAATAGACGATGAAGAACCCTGTTAATAACACTGTCAATGCGATTTCAATAATTTACAAAGGCTGCCTATCTTGTGACCGTGGGAAAAGTAATCAAAGAGAAGGTCATCCTGGGGTTGGACCCGGGCACAAACATAATGGGGTATGGAATCATTTGCATAAAGGGATCGACCTTAAGTTTGCTTCAATATGGAGTAATTCATTTGAATAAATATGTGGGCCATGAACTTAAATTAAAAAAGATCTTTGAGCGGGTGCTGAGTCTTCTGGACGAATACCATCCTGACGAAGTGGCTCTGGAGGCCCCTTTCTTTGGTAAAAACGTTCAATCCATGCTCAAATTAGGCCGTGCACAGGGGGTGGCCATGTCCGCGGCCCTGTATCGCGAGATCCCAATCGTTGAATACGCCCCCCGGAAAGTAAAACAATCCGTCACCGGCAATGGCAATGCGTCCAAAGAGCAGGTCGCCAAAATGCTGATGACCCTGCTTTCCATCAGGGAAGTTCCCAAACTTCTGGATGCGACAGATGCCCTGGCAGTTGCGGTATGTCACCATTACCAGCAGGGGCCGCAAAAAACCAAAGACAAGTCGTGGGGAACGTTTTTAAAGGAGAATCCTCAGCGGGTAAAA
>JBARAD010000024.1:0-26525 GCA_049791675.1 Chryseosolibacter sp. | reverse complement strand
CAGGAATCATTGGGGGCTGATCGCCGGTGGCGGTGTCAATTATCTGCTCGGGAATGTGCGATTGAATGTGGATGTTCAATATAAGAAAGGTATGAGCAACATTTCCGCTGCGCAAAACCGGTACGGAAGTGACCGCCTGTCCGGAGTGGGTGACAGTCTCGATGATTTGAAATTGAACACGGTGGCCATCAACATCGGCTGCCTGTTCCCGCTGCGCTTCCTTGGAAGTGGGTTCAAATCAAGTATTGATCAATAAAAACGAAATGACATTTCCATACAAGAATCCGGTTCTTACCGTTATCCCGAACGTTCTATGTGCCTCCGTTATCCACCGGATAGCATGGGGTCTCCTGACTTTCGGGTTATTATTTTCATGCGCCGAAGAGTCCGATGAGGATTTCGGCAAGGAAAGGTTTACCTCCATCTTCGACAACGATCAGTTCTCTGCTACTTTTTATCCGATTGACTTTAAACAAACACCCGATGGAGGATACCTCGTGCTGGCCGGGCGGATGATTCCTGATGCCAACTTTCGCGGTACTTATCTTCTGAAAGCTGATCCGTTTGGGAATTTCGTACGCGAACTGTCACTGGATGACCAGTATGTAAATCCGGTGGGAGATTTAATGGAAATGGAAGGAGCTTACTATTTTTTTGCCATGGATGCCCTTTCCTTGCAGGGGCAACTGATCCGGGTAGATGCACAGGCCGGATCGGCAGGCATCGTCGCAGCGCAGGGGGTCACCTATCCTGCTGCCGCCTGTGCTGACGCAGGTGGATTTTTACTTTTGAGTTACAACCATGTGGATAAGGCTTCCATCGTTTCACGACATAATCTGCAGGGTGCGATTACGAAAGGCCCTGTCGGATTTCCGATCGGCGCCGGCGATGAAGTGGAGGAACCCATCATCAACCATTTTATCGGGAGAGGCAAGCGCTTTCCATTCCAGGTCGGCAAAGCAACTGAGGGGCTGTATTATTTTAACGGATTTCATAATTATACCTTTTCACTGGTATTCACTGACCTCGCAGGTAAAGATCCACGCGGCGTGGTGCAGGGGCAACAGGACGACGGGGGTTTCAGTGCAGTCGTTGCGCTGACTGAGAATCGATTCGCCGCTGCCCGCTTTAATTTCGGACAGAATTATTTCTTACCCAACGTGAACCTTCAAACCAACGGGCCGACTGTAGGCGCTTACCTGGGCGGCAACGAGCTCCCGGAATTGATTCCCGATGCGCGCGTGAAGATCTTACGGGCGAATACGCGAGCGGGAGACTTCCTTGTATACGCCAGCGATACAAGAAGCAAGCAGATCGGTTTGTTCTTTTATGATGAAGCTAACGGCGCCTTGATCAGCAGCCGATACCTGGGCTTTTCGAATCCGTTTGAGATTGCCTCCATCATTCAGACAGCGGACGGTGGGCTTGCCGTGTGCGGCACCACCTATCTTGCGGGAAGGTTTCCCAGAATTTGCATCTTCAAATTCTCGCAGTCGGACCTGGCCGATCAGGTGGAATAATTCTTCACACCAGCGCTGCAGTAAGCTGTTGTACGCTTGCCTCGGGAAACTCCGGTTTTAAAGTCACCGGCGACAACACACCAACCGTTCCTGATACTTTCAACATTTTTTCTGACCTTTGACCCGGAAAAAATCCTGGTATGATCAAAGCAGAGGAAAATGTTGACCTGTTCCCATTCAATACATTCGGTATACATGCCAAAGCCAGGTATTTGGTAACCGTGAAGTCGCTGGAGGAAGCCGCGGAGATTTTCAAAAGCGATCGATTCAAACAGCATCGCACCCTGATACTGGGAGGGGGCAGCAACATCCTGCTAACAAGTGACTTCGAAGGTCTTGTGATCAAAAATGAGCTCAGGGGCATTACAACGGTGCGGGAGGATGATCGGCGGTTAGCATTAAAAGTTGGTTCCGGCGAGCACTGGCACCATCTGGTAATGTACTGTGTCGGGAAAGATCTTGGTGGCATTGAAAACCTGTCACTGATACCCGGAACGGTGGGCGCCGCGCCCATGCAGAATATTGGCGCGTATGGCGTTGAGATCCGGGACGTCATCCAATCCGTCGATGCCATGGACATGCAGACCGGATTGGTCAGGAGTTTCTCACGGGAAGAATGCGCGTTCGGTTACCGGGAAAGTGTGTTCAAGCAACATCTCAAAGACAAGTATTTCATCTCAAGTATTACTTTAAGTCTGACGAAGAAAGACCATCGGTTCAACACAAGCTATGGCGCCATCAAGGATGTTTTGGCGGAGAAAAATGTAAAAGCGGTGACGATCCGGGCGATCAGCGATGCCGTCATCGAGATACGCAGAAAGAAACTTCCGGATCCATCCGTGATTGGAAATGCCGGAAGCTTTTTCAAGAATCCGTCCATCGCGCCAGCAACTTTCGAGGCGCTGAGAATAAACTACCCGGCAATTCCAAGCTTCCCGGGAGAGAATGATCTTATAAAAATTCCCGCGGCATGGTTAATCGAACAGTGTGGTTGGAAGGGTAAAACCCTCGATAACATCGGTGTTCACAAGCACCAGGCACTGGTGTTGGTCAATTATGGCAACGGCGAAGGGAAAAAAATATGGCAACTCGCGATGGAGATTCAGTCGAGTGTTCAGGAGAAATTCAACATACTTCTTCATCCGGAAGTCAACGTGATCGGAGGTGGGTGACACATGATCAACGAAGGCATCGTTCAAAAAAAATCTTCAATCAAAAAAATTTTTCGCCAAAAATTTTTGCGAATAAAAAAAATGTTATAACTTTTCGTATCGTTTAATAAAATTTAAACTAAACTTTAAAACGCTATGGCAAAATCAGCGAAGAAAGCAGCAAAGAAGTCTGCAAAAAAGACTGCAAAAAAGGCTGCTAAAAAGAAGAAGTAATTAGGTTTGACCTAAAAACTTTTGCGAAGGGAAGTAAATCAGATTTACTTCCCTTTCGCTTTTTATGACCCTTTCATTCGTTCACCGGTCTTCCTTTCACGTCGCGCCTTCATTCGCTGAAAGTGCTGATATCTGACGTTTGCAATGCATTCCTGCCTCTTTTTCGCCAGGGTTGGCCCAAAATTTATAGAGAATGTTCTTGTCTTAACCCTTCATCAACGTTAACTTTCTTTAGCATAACCAAAAACGAATAAAGATCATGGCAAAAGCAGCGGCAAAAACATCCAGCAAAACAGAATCAAAACCACGCGTCTCAAGCACAAAAAGTGCTGATAATAGCAATAACATCGAGCAGGTCACTACAGAAGTTTTAGAGAAACTCCAGGAGCTGGGTATCGAAGAACAGTTGCAGCGCGATCTTCAGTGGTGTCTCGGCAGTTACCGCGCCGACCACAATCCGATCGGATTACTCGGTATTGCGAGACAGGCGTTATTGGTCTTGCAGGCTGAAAAGGAGAAAAAAACAAAAGGTGTGACAGCGAAGCTGATCAAAGACCTGGAAAAAATTGTGAAGGAGCAGCCTTAAATCATATGGGTAACGTTACCTGGCAAGCCCTGGTAACGGACGACTTCTACGCCAAACTTGCTCAGAAAATCCACGCCCTCATCCGAAAGCAGGCCTTTGTGTTCTGCGTATGATCTCAGGTAGATCACTTTCCTGATCCCTGTCGAATAAATGATACGTGCACAGGCAAGGCAGGGCGACAGCGTGACGTACAGGGTTGCACCCTCTACCGATGATTTGTTTTGGACCGCATACAGGATCGCGTTCTGTTCCGCGTGAATCGCCAGCGAACAACCTCCTTTCGAATCACGGGGGCATCCTGTCTCTGGCCACTCTTCGTCACAATTGTGCGTGCCCGATGGCGGCCCGTTGTAGCCGATGGAGATAATACGCGTATCTTTTGTCAGCACTGCACCCACATGCCGCTTGATACAATGTGAACGGGTCGCCAGATTCACTGCCAACTCCATGTAGATATCATCAAATGCCGGACGTGTCATGACGTAAAAATAGAATATTGCAATGATATGCAAACCCCCGCACGCTATCGGGTGACAGATACGTCAGGTTCTGTGAATAAAATTTTTCAAACGGATCGAAGTGAAAATAGTATCTTTAAACCAGTATGACTGCCAGAATAATTGTATTTGTTAGCCTCTTCCTCCTTGTTAATTCCCTCCAGGCGCAGGAATTACTCAAGCTTAGACCCAGCCCGCTGGCCATCAGCAGCATTCGCTACAAAGACAATTACATTAAGATCACGTACAGCCAGCCCCAAAAAAAGAACCGCGAAATTTTCGGCCAACTCGTTCCATATGGTAAAGTATGGCGCACCGGCGCCAATGAAGCAACCGAGATCACCACGACCACCCCGATACAAATCGATAGCTTTAACCTCCAGGCAGGCACGTATTCCCTGTTTTCAATACCGGAAAAGGATAAATGGACCATCATCATCAATACAGACGTTGGCCTTTGGGGAGCCTATAATTACAATCCGAAGAAGGATGTGTGGCGCTTTGAAGTCCCCGTTCAGTCCACTGATAAACTATATGAGCCTTTCACCATTACTTTTGATCATCGTAACGAAGTGGCAGACCTTTTGATATTATGGGATAGAACCAAAGTATCCCTCCCGATAAGATTCCTTAATTGATTTGAAATGCTAAAGTACACCCTATTCCTCTTCGTCATCGCTACGGGCCTGCGCGCTGCTGGCCAGAACATTGCCGAACTCGAACGCAGAAACGGATTCAAAGACCTTAAGCTGGGCATGCACCTTGACTCCGTGAAAGGTGAAAAGAAATTCAAAAAAGATTTCCTGGAGCAGGGCGAATTCAATGCCAGACTCTATACCGTCGAATATCCCGACTATGGTAAAATTGGCGAGATCCCTGTCCTGAGGGTCGAAATTGAAACGTATAAAGATCAGGTGTATCACATCAAAGTGATCACCGTTAAAGATTCGCGGCTGATGAAGGCGCTTGAGTCTACCTATGGTCTGGCCGAGTACGATCTGAAGCGTGAAACCTATTTTTGGAAAGGCGAGACACTCATCCTCAAGTTCAGGTCGGCTTCCCGGAACCAGCTCGAGATGGCATTCACCTCTTACCCCATCCTGGCCATGATGAAGGCCGACAAAGGAAAAAAAGTTGAGGATATAGCAGATGATTTTTGAATCTTGTCATTACCTGTAACAATCACACAGGGGCATCATGCATTGCCAGCCCAATCATTCCAGGTCAGAAAGGCATGGCTTTTTTCTTCACTTGATGAATAACCTGTGAAATACATTTGGTATTTGTCTGTGTTATGATGATCATGTCAGCAGCCTTTTCACAAGAGCAACCCAATCCAAAAGACACCGATGTGGGAACCTGAACCGGTAATCGTTACTCCCGGTAAAACACCGGGTGAACCTCTGGAGGGTTTACACCGCTGATGCGCGTTTAGCCGCCCTGAGATAAACGATCACCACGATCACCATGACACCCAGGGCTATGAACTGTGAGTGCGAGATATAGTCTTCAACAATAAAACCCCGGCCCGCATCGCCTCTGAAATATTCAAGAACAAACCGACCCGCCGCATACAGGATCAGGTATGCTAAGAACAACTGACCGAAAAAGCGACGTTTTCTTTTCATGCTGAATAACAAGAGCATGACCACAAAGATATATCCGGCTTCCAGCAATTGCGTCGGGAACAACGGCGTATTCAAGGGTTCTGCAAAACAGACCGGGTCGGTGAAAGTAACACCCCATCCGGAACCCGTGGGTTTGCCATAACAACACCCGGCGAGAAAGCAGCCGATGCGACCAAAGATATGAACAAGGCAGGTTGTAATGGCCATCACATCGAGCATCCGGTACGGATGCAGGCTGTGTTTCCTGAAGAACCACAACATGGTGGGGATCGTCAGTAGAAATGATCCATAAAAAACAAATCCACGACCCGTAAACAATGTCCGGGGATTCTGAACGTACCCTGCTGGATCTTCGAAAAAGAGAAACAATTTTCCGCCTATGATGGCCGCCAGGAAGATATATAGAAAAAGGGCGTTCGCCTGATCCACGGTCAAACCTACTTCTTTTTTACCCTCGATCATCAGATAGGTCATGCCGGCAACGATGCCCATGGCAATCATGAAGCCATAACTGTAAACAACAAAAGAACCTGCTTCAAATAAGACGGGATACATTTATCGGCGTGTTTGCAAACGGGTGATGGTCATGTCGTCAACTTATCCCTGATAGGATATCCGGTAGATGACGCCGGCCGTATCATCGGAAACCAACATGGATCCGTCCGGCAGAAGAAGAACATCGACCGGTCTGCCCCACGCCTTCTGCTCGCCTTCATCCAGCCATCCGGTTGCAAAGGTTTCCATCCCGGACGATTTATTGTTTTCGATCCTGACAAGGCTTACATCATAGCCAATCTTCTTCGTACGGTTCCACGAGCCATGCCGTGCAACAAAGAGCTGATTCCTGTAAGTTGAAGGGAACATTTCTCCCACATAAAACTTCAATCCCAGCGGAGCCACATGCGGACCCATCTTCTGAACAGGCGGAACAAATTCACTGCATGCTCTTTTTTTTCCGAAGTCGGGATCTTTCAGGGAACCTTCGTGACAGTATGGATAACCGAAATGCATTCCCGCGCGGGGCGCATGATTTAACTCGCAATTCGGGGTGTTATCACCCAGCATATCCCTCCCGTTGTCGGTGAACCACAACTCCTTTGTTTCCGGATGCCAGGTGAAACCCACGGTATTGCGAACACCTTCGGCATAGATCTCGAAGCCACTGCCATCTGTGTTAACCCTCGTGATCGAGGCAAAGATGTCCTCTTCCGGATCGCAGATGTTACAGGGAGCTCCCACCGGAACGTATAATTTTCCATCCGGCCCAAAGGCAATGTACTTCCATCCGTGATGCGTTTCAGTAGGATAATCATCCTTCACGATCACCGGCTCACCCGGATTGTCCAGGTTTTTTTCGATGCCCGGAAATTTGATAATGCGGCTGATCTCCGCTACATAAAGATCACCATTCCTGAAGGCCACCCCATTCGGCGAATTTAACCCTGAGGCAATCACCCATTTCTTATCCGCCTTGAAATCGCCATCGGTATCCTGCACCGCATACACCTTATCGCCATCGCGGTTGCCGACGTAAATGATGCCGGATTCGCTGACAGCCATGGACCGGGCATCGTTCACTTCCGCGAACACATCAATTTTAAATCCTGCGGGAAGCTTGATCTTATCAAGGGGAAGGGTGCGTGACTTTTCCGTGATAGCGGCTTCACTTTTGTCTGCTCCGGCATCCTGAACAGGAATCTCCTCCTCCTGCGTTTTTTCAGATCCGCCATTGCATGCTGTCATGAACACAAGAATGGCAGTAACGACCAAATGTTGAATAGCTTTCATAACGGGCGCAAATTGATGTAGTAATTAATTATTTTTTTTATCGCAATCCCACATTTTTAACAAAAATGGAGTCAGAACCCGTTCTGATACCGTAATCCTGCGGCATATCGGCTAAAAACTGTGACGGCAAGCCAATAGTGATTATTTTTGTGGTTTGATTGTTAAAAATACGACAGATCTGCCCTGAAACACACTGTTTCGGCGATTTGTCACTTCGCGGAAAAGAAATACTATGATCTCTGTTACCAACCTTTCCTATTATATAGGTGGACGGGCGCTATATGAAAATGCCAGCATGTTCATCAAACCGAAAGACAAGATCGGGCTGATCGGTCTTAACGGGAGGGGTAAGTCCACGCTACTGAAACTTATCAACGGCGACTATAAACCGGATGCCGGCAGTATCAGCAAGAGCAATGACTGTACGATCGGTTTCCTGAACCAGGACCTGCTCTCCTATCAAAGCCAGGACGCCATTGTTACAGTCGCCATGGAAGCTTTCAAGGATGCGGTTGACACCCAGCGTGAAATCGAACAGGTTCTCCACAAACTGGAAAACGAGTACTCAGATGCGCTCGTGGAGAAGCTCACCAAACTGCAGGAAAAATTCGAACACCTGGATGGTTATTCGATGCAGGCGAAGGCAGAGGAAGTGCTCGAAGGTATCGGCTTTTCTACAAGCGATCTTCACCGGCCCCTGAAGGAATTTTCCGGAGGCTGGCGCATGCGCGTGATGCTTGCAAAATTACTACTGGAAAAACCCTCGCTGCTCATGCTCGATGAGCCGACCAACCACCTTGACCTTCCCTCGATCGAATGGGTCGAAAATTACCTGCGCAGTTATGAAGGCGCTGTCATGGTCGTATCCCACGACCGGACATTCATCGATAACGTCGTCAATAAGATTGTCGATGTGACGCAACAACAACTCGTCACGTACGAAGGCAACTACTCCTATTACCTGGAGGAAAAGACTATGCGGGAAGAAATTCAGCAAAATGCCTTCGAGAATCAGCAACAGAAGATCAGACAGACGGAAAGGTTCATCGAACGCTTCCGCGCGAAGGCAACAAAGGCCCGTCAGGTGCAGTCGAGAGTCAAGGCCCTGGAGCGTATGGACAAGATCGAGGAAATAGTCGATGACACGGCGGCGGTAAATTTCCGATTCAGGTTCACGCAGCAACCGGGCCGTTTCATTATTACATTGAAGAACATTTCAAAATCCTACGGTCCACAGGAGATCCTGCGAGACACTTCCGTTGCCATCGAGCGCACTGATAAGATTGCCCTCATCGGCGCCAATGGAAAAGGTAAGTCGACCTTGCTTAGAATTATCGCCGGCCAGGAACCCATCGACGGTGAAAGGATCATGGGCTATAATGTGATCTCTGCCTTCTATGCGCAGCACCAACTGGAGTCGCTACACCTGGAGAACGAGATCATCGAGGAAATGAAACAGGCCGGCTCCGGAAAAACAGAACAGGAATTGCGCAATGTGCTTGGCTGCTTTCTGTTTTCCGACGAAGATCAGTTTAAGAAGATCAAGGTCTTGTCGGGCGGAGAAAAATCACGGGTTGCCCTGGCCAAGACACTGATATCGGAAGCAAATTTTTTATTGTTGGATGAGCCTACCAACCACCTGGATTTTATTTCAGAGAATATTCTGATCCAGGCGCTGCAACAATACCAGGGCAGCTTTGTGGTGGTTTCCCACAACCGCCACTTCGTTAGCCAGATCGCTAATAAAATATGGTATATCGAGGACAAGCAAATAAAAGAATATCCGGGTACCTACGATGAATATGAATACTGGAGGAAGAACAATCAGATAAATACCGCTGTTGCGGAGGTAAAAAAACCGAAACAGGAAAAGAAATCCGAACCGGTAAAACAAAAGTCCCCCTCTCAGGAAACACAGTTGAAGAACCTGGAGAAGGAATTGAAAAAGGTGGAGGAAAAGATCGATCTCCTGCAGGCAGATAAGACCAGGCTTGAAACAGAAATGGCCTTGCCTGACGTCTATTCGGATTTTACAAAATTGAATGCGGTTCAGGAAAAATTCAATCTTGTCAACAAGCAGATGAACGATGCCAACAGCCAATGGGAAAAAGTGGCGACCGCAATCGATGAATTGAATAATCAGCTGTAGGTGTGATGGATGATTCACCCCGTGCCTGAAGTTTCCGCGCCTTTGGGGTCACGCTTAGCGGAATCCGATTCCAATCTGGATCGAGAATCGGTCAATATCCTGTTTCACTATGTTTTTGACGCCCCACCCGCCCCACCAGGTCGGTGATATTTCGTAGGTAAGGTGTTGCATTTTATACCCTGCGACAAAATAGACCGTCAAATTTCCGCTGGTCGTCCGGTAGCCGGCAACTGGATGAAAAAAAGATCCGCGTTGTTGCTTGTAGCGAAGCGGTTCCTCGTTTGCCCAGGGATTCGTTTTTGCATAGCCTCCCTGTAGTTCAAGGAAAAAAGCACTGCTTCCGATCCTGGCGACATCGAGTCCCAGGCTTGCGAATACCGGTAATGCACGCCACTCAATATAGGCGTCGTATCCGATTCCGACACCGGCGGAAAGACGCTTGTAGCGGATACCATTGGTGAAGGTGGAAGTCAGCGAAGTGCCATTGCCTTTTTTTCCCAATAGCCCACCTGCGTGAAGCGATATGAAGTAGGATACTTTTGCAGAGGAACTGTCAGCTTGCGCGCAAACAGAGAAAGAAAAAATCAGTATCCCCGCGACCAGAAAGAGTCTATTCATTATTCGATACTTCAATCTTGCTTAAAAGCTTCATGGCCTTCGGATCGCTGTAATCAAATTGAAAGATTCCGTCTGCGCCGATCATCATGAGAACATTATTGAAGGGAATAACATCCATCGCATCGATGTCTTTATAGTGGGCGATCAGGTTCTGATCGATGGTATTGATATCCGAGGCGTCGAAAGTTTTGAGGCCGTCAGCGCCATCGCAGATGAACAACATATGGTCGTCAATTCCCAATCCATGGGGATTTGTCATGGGATAGGTTTTTAACAATTGAGGCGATTTCAGATTCCGGATGTCGATCACCTCGAGCTGATTGGTAAATCCCTGGCAGGCGGTACCCGAACGCAGTGTTACATACGCATAATCATCGTCCACAACGACCGGATCGCAGCTGCGGATGTGCTCGTACGTACTGACTTTAATGGGAGATTCAGGAGTAGAAATATCAATGATGTACATCCCGCTGCTGGATCCGATAAAGAGATTCTGTTTGTAGGGAAAGATGGTTTCGATGTCCCAGGTGAGTGTGGTTCTGCTTTTCGCAACCGGTTCTCTCTCAGCGCTGACATTGACGGTCTGGAGATGATCTCCATCCAGCAGATAAAGATGATCGTCCGTCAGTCCGAAACGTGCCAAAGAGCCGCCCACCCCGGGGCCAGAGCCGGTCCCCGGAGCGATGGCAGCCTTTGCACTAAAACTTGCGTCCATGTTAGCCTGAACAGCGATTCCACGTTCAAACATCACCCCTCCCCAGGGCTGAATGCCTGCGCCGCAGTCAGATTCGTTGATCGTCACGTGTTTCTTTTCTTCAAAGTCAGTGATCACGCAACAACTTGCATCGATTGAATATCCCAACACACGATAATTCGTGAAAATGCCCTCCAGCCTGTTTACTTCTGCTATGTTTGAAATATCAGAGACATCAAAAGCCACGAGATCCACATAGCTGTCCGCATAGAGCGTATTCCCCTTGATCGCGAGATCATAATTGCCCGGAATTTTCAGGAACTTCAGGGGTATAGGGCTTGACGGATTCTGATTGTTAATAATATGGATACCTTCTCCTGGCTCATTCACAAACAGCAAACCATCCTTAAAATAGATTTTACCTACTTCGTTAATGGGCTGCGCCGGAAGCACGCTGATACCCTGCCTGATCTCGTCCACAGTAGCATACACAGGCTCGTAATAGATATATTCGCTTGTGGTTTCGCACCGGTCAGTACACCCTTCCAGCAAAACACTTAATCCCAGCAGCGTGGTCAGGAAGATTAACGCGTAAAGGGAAACATGAATTCTTTTTTGCAGCCTTTCTTCGAGCGTTTCCATAGGCATTCAGGTCTTATGAACTTTAGACACCTGCCTGGCGCGAATGGTTGTAACGCTTAATGAAAAATATACCGGAACCGCAACCCAACATCAAAGGTCAGCGGAGTGGTGTTCACTCCCAGATCGGACTTGTAAATAGTATTAAAGGGATACCGTATTCCGGGATTCAGGGCGACGCGATAGTGATCGCCGAAGCGGTAGCTGAATTCTGTGCCGAACAAGCCGCTGAGATTGACAGACCTGTAGGGCGAATCAGATCCTCCCGGCTGCGAAATTTTATCGAGCTGATCGCTGTCGGCTTTGATCGTATTCTGCAAAAACAGGTCAGTGGCCACCCCCGCGTTCACCTGAAGTCCGAAGGTTTTATTCACCAGTAAATAACCTGCCTGTAGCGGTATGCTCAGATACCGCATGCTGTTGTTAACGTTATAGGGAGCAGAGTACACGATCTTATTGCTCAGATCTTTCGCATCTGCATTGACAAGTTCATTGGTCGATGCAGCGCGGAACCGTTGTTGCTGAAAATTGCTTGTGGAAACAACTACGTTATTCGCGGTGTATTCAGACGCATGTGTCAGATAATTTACGCCTCCCTGTAAAACCCACCGTCCGGAAAGTTTCTTTCCAACGTTCACCCCCATGGAGTAGGAATATCCGGAAGCCTTTGTTTCCTGGTCGACGATCGGTGCGGCCAAAGCCATCGCCGTACTGGCCGTCGCTGGGGTCCCACCTGAGCCAGACGATTGTACATTATTGAAGGAACCCGCGGCAAAACCGATGGACGTCCACAGGTTTTCGCCAGCATTGTCCTCGTCCTTTTTATTTTTCCCGCTACCCTGGACTTCTTTCTCACGTTGTTCGAGGCGCGCCAACATGGCAACCACCGGATCAACCGTTCCGGTTTCTCCTGATGGGATGTTTAGCCGAATTTCCCGTGGCGTGTACAGCGGTGGTAGCGCGCGCGGCGAAAGACCTTCCTGCCCGGCGGGCAGCGCTCTTCCACGACCGGCACCGGCCAGTAAAGTATTGTTTGTATCCGTGTCTTCTGTTATGCCAGTAGCCTCATCGTTGAGAGCTACGGATGGAATCGACGCAGGCGTCACAGTTTCATCATTCGTTCCCGCCGGTTTTTTCGTATGATCAGCTACCGCAGGGTCGGTCTTTTCTCCGCGACCGGATAATTGCTTCCGGTCTGTCGTCACAGGCTTGTCTTCTTTTATGGATTCACCAGCATCTGCTGTATGCTGAGATTGCGTGGAGGTGGTGTTTTCTGCTGACGGATCCGAAGCCGGTGCGGTAACTGAAGCCCCGGGAGATGGAGGCGCTTCCAGCGCGACGTAATTCGAAGGTGGTTGAGGCGTGTTCAAGTTAATGTACACACCTGCGCCGCCGATGGCCAGGGCAAACACAACGGATGCTGCTGCCAGCATCTGATAAAACATGAGGCGCTTCCTGAGATTTCCGCCTTTTTCCTTTTCAAGGTCAAGTTCAATATTCGTCCATGCTTTATCCGACGGCGCTATCTCCGCTTTCTCAAAAGCATTTTTCAACGATTGCTCAAACTTTCCCCTCTCCATATTTTTCATAATATGATGATTCCTTTAATAGTTTAGCCTGCATCAGGCTCCTGGCCCGGGCGTACTGGGATTTCGAAGTCCCTTCCGATATTCCCAACAACCCTGCAATTTCCTTGTGGTTGTAACCCTCAATGGCAAAGAGGTTAAAGACCACCTGGCACCCTTGCGGCAGGGATTGTATCATATCCAGTAATTGCATAAAATGAATCCCGGAAACACTGATCTCGTCCTCGGGCACATCAATTTTTTCCACGTCTACCATCGGGTACAGGTAGAGTTTCTTCCGTTGGTTATTGAGGGCGGTGTTGACCATGATGCGGGTGATCCAGGTTTCAAGCTTGCTTTCCTGGCGGAAATTCTTCAGTGCCTGATAAACTTTCACAAACCCCTCCTGTAAAATATCCTCGGCTTCGGCGGTAGTTTTGGAATAACGAAGGCATACGACCATCATTTTCCGGCAATAGCGCTCATACAGCGCCTGCTGGAAAACCCTGTCACCCTTGCGGGATCCATCGATGAGCTCTTGTTCGCTGAGCATGTACCCGTCTATACGGCCGTTTTGCTTCATTAGACCCTTTATTGTTCAAAAAGGTTGGAATGGTTTTATACTTTTGTCAAACCTATGAAAAGCTATCCATTGATACTGAGCTGCTTACTATTAAGTTGCACGCCCCTTACACAAAGTTCGCAGAATTCAGCCAGCAATCCTAAAAGCCTGCGGTTCATTGACCTTACCTATGAACCGCAGATCAAGACAGCGGTGATCCGGCCAGCAGCCGATGATCCGCAGACCTATCTGGAGCCCGCGGTAACCCCTATCGGCGAGTGGAATCTCATGCTTGAATTCGATGACCTCCGCGATCAGCGCGATAATTACTACGTCCGGATCATTCACTGCAACTACGACTGGACCCGCTCCAACTTAATGGATCTGGATTTCCTACACGATTTCAATGAGTTCCCGATCAACAATTTTGAATTTTCAGTTGATACGCATGTCCCCTACGTTCATTACTGGCTAAACCTTCCTCCGGTCAAATTACCGGGAAACTATCTCGCGGTGGTGTACCGCGGCAGCGACAAGAACGACATCGTGCTGAGCAAGCGCTTTATGGTGTTCGATACCCGCGTCAGTTTCGAAAATGAACGAAGCCTGATCGGCGCGGGAAACATTGCCTCGCTGAATCAGCAAATAAACTTCACGGTCAATTACAAGAACCTTGAAGTGATCAATCCCATGGAAAATATCAAGGTGACGATCCGGCAGAACCGGCGATGGGACAACATGGCGGTGGATATCAGGCCCAGCTTCGTACGCGAAATCGAGAAACAACTCGAATATCGTTTTTTCGAATCGGACAAGATGTTCAAGGGAGGAAATGAGTTCCGTTTTTTTGACCTGCGATCACTCAATAACCCGGGAAGAAACGTCGCACGCGTAAATAAGGGTACGAAGCCCTACCAGGTTTTCATCGAACCGGATAAGTCGAGGGCGGATGAGGCGTACTCACAGCTTCCCGACTTAAATGGTGGCTTTATTCCTGACAACCTGGATGTCGGCGGCCTTCCCTTTACGAATTATGCCTACGTCAATTTTGCACTTGTGGTACCGAAACCCTATCCGGGAAATGTCTTTGTAACGGGAGCTTTCAACTATTGGAATCTCAATCAAGAGAACCGGATGGAGTATGATTCCGTGGCAAAGGCGTACACCGCGCGCGTGTTATTAAAACAGGGATGGTACGATTACCAATACCAGATACAATCCCCGGGAGTGCAGCCATGGCTCTTTGAAGGAAGTCACTTTCAGACAGAAAACTTTTACGAGATCCTGGTGTATTACAGACCTTTCCAACCCCAGGCTGATCTGCTGATCGGATACCTTAGACTGGAGAAGAATTCAAGGTAGTTGGGACGTCAATCGTGAGGAGGGAGTGCGTTACGTCGTGCTCTGTTTCGTGAGTTGTGAGTGGTCAGTGGTGAGGGAGTGTGCGTTACATCAGCGATATATTTCATCGCCGCTTATTTACTGCTTACTGCTTACTGGTTACTGCCTACTGGTTACTGCTTACTGGTTACCGGTTACCGGTTAAGCGTAGGTCATCTCATGTTCAGTGGCGCGGTGGATGGGATCGTTGTTGGCGATGTCGAGCATGCCAAAACCTTTGTGGGTGAATTGCCCGAGTCCGCTTTCATAAATGAACTGGTGGACTTCTTTCGCGGCATATAAAACGAACGGAAAAGTATAACCCCTTACCTCGAACTTGATGTCATTATCATATAGCGGATAGATGCGGGCAAACTTCTTGTGAGACACCTGTATCCGATGGATATAATCTTTATCAGGTACGATCTGAAATTTATAAAATGCACTCAACTGTTCAGGCGTGTATCTGCCTGTTGCCTCCATACGGGCGATCGTGGAGTCGTAGAGCAGATCTGAAAACTCATCGGTTTCGGGGCTGATGAATTTCTTGCCGCGATCGTCGTTGAAAGCCGGAGGAAGCAACACGATGGGAGAGATACAGAGGAATCTGGCCTCGTCGCCGATCTGAACCGGGTCCTCCTGTTCCACACTTTCCGGTTCCAGGTGCAGGTTGCCTACAATAATGTCTTTTTGCGCAAACAATTGTTTAATAAAGTAGTCCATGAAAGCCTTGTCCGAACAGGCAAACACAAGCGTTACTCTGGACGAATAGTAATGAAGTCCTTTGCGGCTGACTTTTGTCTGGCCTTTCAGACCCGAAAAATTGAATTGATTAAAGTCAAGAAAAGATTTGTCCGGTCCAAAGACCAACAGGCCTTTAATGACTTGGGCCAGAAGATACTGATGGTGAAAAGGAACGTACGCGCCCCTGTTCTTTAGCGAAAAAATGATCCTGGTTCTCAAACCTCAAAAAGTTAATTCGGGGCTAAAAAATTGTTAACCTAAAAGCCCGCTGTAGACTGAACCTGAGCGGTTTATAAAGCTAAGAAAAATTCAGAAAGGATTGCATTTCCGCCAGCCGAATCTTTACACATTAAAACGGAAATGCATAATATCGCCATCCTCCACAACGTATTCCTTTCCTTCGACTGAAACCTTGCCGGCTTCCTTGCACGCTTGTTCAGTCTTATATTTTTGATAATCAGCAAGTTTGATAACCTCTGCCCGGATAAATCCCTTTTCAAAATCCGTATGGATCACGCCGGCGGCCTGGGGCGCTTTCCAGCCTTTTTTGATGGTCCAGGCCCGGACTTCTTTTTCCCCGGCGGTAAAATAGGTGATGAGGTCGAGCAGTTTGTAGGATGCGTGGATGAGCTTGTTCAAACCTGATTCTTTTAATCCGTATTCTTCCAGGAAGACCTGGCGGTCGGCTTCGTTGTCGAGTTCCGCGATCTGGGCTTCGATGGCCGCGCTGATCACCACAACTTCGGCGCCTTCGCCTTTTACGTGATTCCGCAATGCATCCACATGTTTGTTACCGGTGTGGATGGATGATTCTTCTACATTGGCGACATACACCACCGGCTTCGCTGTGAGAAGCTGCAGGTCGGCAACGGCGCGCTTGTCCTCTTCGTCTGCCTGCACGGCGCGGGCATTTTTCCCGGCCAGCAGGGTATCGCGATACAACTCGAGGGCTGCAAGTTCTTTTTTGGCCTTTGCATCGCCACTTTTGGCGGTTCTTTCAACCCTTGAGATCTTCTTTTCCACAGATTCCAGGTCCTTTAACTGGAGCTCGGTGTCGATGATTTCCTTGTCGGCCACAGGGTCTACCCTGCCGTCAACGTGGACGATATTGTCGTTTTCGAAGCAACGCACCACGTGAACAATGGCATCGACTTCCCGGATGTTGGCCAAGAACTGGTTTCCAAGACCTTCGCCTTTACTGGCGCCCTTTACAAGCCCGGCAATGTCCACAAATTCGATGGTTGTGGGCAGAATACGCTGAGGATGAACCAGTTCCTCCAGAACCTTTAGACGGTGATCGGGGACAGATATGATGCCCACGTTGGGTTCTATCGTACAGAAGGGAAAATTCGCCGCCTCCGCTTTATTATTTGATATTGAGTTGAATAAGGTGGATTTACCCACGTTTGGCAAGCCAACAATACCGCACTGAAGTCCCATATGATCATTCTAATTAAGGGCGCAAATATGATCAGAATTAATCAGAATGTACAGGAAGGATTTGCCGGATTTGAGGATTGGCGGGCATTCGTACAGAAGGGATCGCAAAACAAAACCCCTGTGGTTGCAGGGGTTTTCTAGGATAAGGTATAGGTTCAATTGTAGGTTAGTCCCATTTTAATTCAGAGTCCAGCTCAGTGCCCTTGCCGTTTGTTGGGGTTTCGGCTGCGGCTTCCTCCCTTTCGGGCGGGTGATCGAACTGGGTGAAGTCGACGTTCGGCATAAGTTCCTGCTTCACATGATTGACCGTGTTGGTAAGCGCCTCCACAAATTTGTTAAAATCTTCCTTGTAGAGGAAAATCTTATGTTTCTCATACGTAAAACCGTCATCCTTAAAACGCTTCTTACTTTCGGTGATTGTCAAGTAATAGTCGTTTGACCGGGTAGCCTTCACGTCAAAGAAATAGGTGCGTTTACCTGCTTTTACTTTCTCGGAGAAAATTTCTTCCCTGCCGTTTGTCTTGTTTTCTTCCACAATCCTTCAATTTTAGTGTTAGGTGTAACGTTTGGTAATTTGAAGATAATACTTTGGGAAATTATAGCAAAACTAACCAACAAGAATAGTTTGCGGTAAAAACAAAGTATTTTTATAAAAAACCGCTTAAAATAGCACTCAATATCCTGAATTTGCAACATCTGTGAGCACTAAACTTCATCAAATCGCCCAGCACGCCAGTCTTGAATTGCTCGCCCGCCAGATGGTGGAAGGCTTCATCACGGGGATGCACAAATCGCCCTATCACGGCTTTTCTGTGGAATTTGCCGAACACCGGTTGTACAACGAGGGAGAAAGTACGCGTCACATTGACTGGAAGGTCTATGCCCGCACAGACCGGATGTTCACAAAAAGGTACGAGGAGGAAACAAACCTGCGATGCCTCATCGCGATCGACGTTTCTCCATCCATGTTTTACCCCGTCGAGAACAGGTCTAAACTCCGGTTCAGCATTTATGCCGCCTCCGCGCTAAGCTACCTCCTCCATCGCCAGCGGGATGCCGTCGGACTCTGTTTTTTCTCAGACAACATCCAAACCATTACTCAGGTTAAATCTACTCCTACACACCTCGATAAGATGTTTACGCTCCTGTCGAATCTGCAGGAGCAAAAGGTGCCGGAAGGAAAAACGCAGGTTGCGCAGGTGTTGCACGAAATAGCCGAAAAGATCCATAAGCGATCGCTGGTGGTGATCTTCAGCGATATGTTTGACGGCAATGAAAATACGGAAGACCTCTTTAAAGCGCTGCAACATCTCAAACACAACAAGCATGAGGTGATTGTGTTCCACGTGATGGACCATCAGACGGAGCTATTATTCGATTTTGAGGACCGGCCCATGGAATTTGTCGACCTGGAAACGAATGAAAAGATCAAGTTGAATCCGGGAGATGTAAAACAGCAATACAAGATCGAGGCCGATAAATTTTATAAAAGCCTTAAAATGCGTTGCAATCAATACAAGATCGACTTTGTCGAAGCGGATGTCCGGGGTGATTTTGATACCGTGCTGCAGACGTACCTGATCAAACGGGCGAAGATGCGATAGGGAGCCAGTAGCCGCCTCGTAGCCTCGTCAGTTATGTCTGGTTCGCTTCACGTTCCCGACGGCAAGTCGGAAACCGATTCCAAGATGATTCAGAGCATTCCGACTTTTCAGCCAGCGCCGATTATTCAACTAGCTGCTCTGCTCCACCTCCTGATGCAACCACGCTTTCTTGGCCAGCAGTTCTTCTTTGGTCTCGACGTAATCCGGATCGGCGACACAGCAATCGACAGGACACACCGCGGCACACTGAGGCTCTTCGTGAAAGCCTGAACACTCAGTACATTTACCGGAAACGATATAGTAAAATTCATTGGAAACAGGGGCCTGGGGAGCCTTGCCATCAATGGCTGATCCGTCTTCCAATTCTACTTTCTCAAGTTTTGTCCCGCCAGCCCAATTCCATTCCCTCCCACCTTCGTAGATCGCTGTGTTGGGGCATTCCGGTTCACATGCACCACAGTTGATGCATTCGTCGGTGATCATTATTGCCATGCTTTTCCTACTTTTGATCGTTAATACGCAAAAATACGTCCAAAATATAACTATACAAACGATAATACACATTCAAAAGTTTATGACGATCGATGAACGGCTGGCAGCGTTTGAGAAATTGGGAAATTACATCTATGCAATCGATACAGCGGAATATGAGGCGCTGATCGATAAAGTGAAGAACGAAAACCCCTGGTTTACTCCCGGGAGTGTAAACCTCGCGCTTGAGGGCGTGCGACGCTATCTTGACCCGGAGAAAATGAAGAAATGGGTGTCAAATTACCAGACAAATCCCCCTGCTCAAAAACAGATCGCAGTGGTGATGGCCGGCAATATTCCGCTTGCCGGGTTCCATGATTTCTTAACAGTTCTCCTCAGTGGCCATGCGATCATGATCAAATTATCATCGAAGGATTCGGTGTTGCCAACCTTTCTTGTTAACAAACTCACTGCGCTTGAACCCCGATTCGCGCCGAACATCACCATGCCGGCGCAACTGAAAAATTTCGATGCGGTGATCGCTACCGGCAGCGACAATTCTTCCCGGTATTTCCGGTATTACTTCGGGAAATATCCCCATATCATCCGAAAGAACAGGACTTCGTGCGCCGTACTCAGCGGTCAGGAATCCACGGAGGATCTCAGACTTCTAGGCAAGGACGTATTTACCTATTTCGGCTTGGGATGCAGGAACGTTTCGAAGATCTTTATGCCGGAAGATTTTGACCCTGTTCGGCTCGTCCACGCGTGGGACATCTACGTGGACATCCTCCATCATCACAAGTACCACAATAATTACGATTATCAGAAGTCGATCCTCCTCGTAAACAAGATCCCCTTCTATGATTCGGGATTTGTCATCCTTCACGAGAATGAAAAGCTGGTTTCCCCGATCTCCGTAGTTTATTTTGAAAGGTATAAGAACACGGACGACCTCACTTCCAAACTGGAAGGGGTTTCGGAGAAAATTCAATGCATTGTCGGAAACACACGACCCGACTACATTCCTTTTGGTCAGGCACAATCCCCCGAACTTTGGGACTATGCCGACCGTGTGGACACCATGAAATTCCTGGAAACGCTTGCTTAAGGCTTCTGACCGCGCATGATCTCGATCCAGCCCGTAAGGGCTTCCCCATCCGTTACCTGCAGACGATAGAAGTAAAGGCCATCTGTTGCCCCCTCTCCGTCCCAGTTGTTCTGGTAGTTTTCAGACGCAAAGACTTCCTTGCCCCAGCGATTGCTGACGATCAGCTGATTGACAGAAGGCGCGGGAGGAAGATTGCGGATAAAGAAAACATCGTTCGATCCATCACCATTCGGCGTGAACACGTTGGGTATGAAAAGACTTTCATCCAGCGGAACACGTGCGATCAGGGTCACCACGCAACCCAGCGAATCCATCACCTGAACCTGGTAACGTCCGGCCGGCACACGCGCGTATGCCTTCTCAACCTGCTGATTCTGATTTAAGCCAGCTTCCTCGAAATTGGTCTCATACTCCGGCAAGGCAAAGGAAGATGCAGAATCCAGTTCGATCTTCACTTCATACGGATAGATCCCGCCAGAGAATCCGCTGACCATAAGTTTTCCGGACGGAATATCCGGATAGGACGTTGACACAGATCCGATCTGTGCGTTCAGCGGCGAAGGAACTGCGAAATCAATTGTTTGTGAAGACAGATTGCAAATAACTTCATTCTGAAACTGGATGATCCGTATCCTGTATTCACCCGGCGTTTTCAAAAACGCATGCTGATCGTAGGCAAGATAAACCTCCCCGTCAACAGGAAACTGCTGATAGATGATCTCCGGCGGGTCGGAACTTAATTTTTTGGAAACCTGGATTTCCAGCGGCGCACCACCGGATTCGCCGGTGACATTCACCAGGGCGATGGACAACTCATTATTGTTACAATCCGGCTGAATATCAAAGTTGATCGCATAGACTCCGAAAATGTTGATCGGTGCGCTCCGGGTGGGACACGCGGCGCCATTTGATTTCACGTACACATAGTACTGTCCTCTCGCCAGTGAACTGAATGTGACTGACGGATTGTTATACGGCTGATATTCGGAGGCATCGGGGGCATTAAACTGATCCGTCGTCACGGCAACTTCAAAGACTCCGGGATCATTCACCGAAACCGAAATGGAACCACTGATACCATTGTTGGTACAGTCAGCATTGTTCTTGGTGATGGCTGAGTTAATGAAGCCGGGGAACGTCACATTCGCACTAAAGTCATTCTCACAACCCGCCGCATCCCGCACCCGGAGCGTATAGGACCCACCAGGCAGTCCGTTGAAACTGGCGGCCGACTGGAAGGACTGCCCCCCGTCGATGGAGAAGATATAAGGTGCTCCATTGCCTCCGCCCGGAACAATATTGGCAACCGCTCCATCGTTCCCGTTACACGTTGCAGGCGTCACGACAAATGTTGCGGAAATCGGGGGCACACCTTCCGGCATCACGACGGTGACAGATGAATAACACACATCTGCGACATTTCTCCTGACGCTGATGACCTGCTGGAAGGACGGAGCCGGTCCTGCGGGAATACCCGTGATCTGAGTGCCCGCCGTGAAAGGCTTGAAAGGATCCGTGAGGCCACCATCCAAGGACCATTCGAGGATATTTCCTGTTTCGCCGGGAACATCCAGCGTGAGTGAACCCGTCGCCGAACCCGCACATACCGGACTGATGATATTGGAAACTACCGGGGTGCCTACTGTACCGGATTGATCAATTGAAAATAAACCGGTTTTCACGCACGATGGATCTCCGTACTCAATCGAGTAGGTGTACGACCCTACGGGAAGCGCCTCAAAGGTGTCGTCGTTGAAGATGGTGCGGGTGATCGGGAGCCCGGTTGATGAAATGCCATCAATGGTGATCTTGACCCCCGTGTTGTTCACTGCGGGGGTAAAAGGATTGATGCTCATCACCAGTCGTCCGTCGGAATTTGTGCACGTGGCAGGTTCCGGCAATGGAATGATCACAACATCCGCGCAGTTACCCCCCGTACATAAGGGATCGCCAGGGGCCAGCACTGTTACCTGGATTATTCCATTGGCCGTGCATCCGTTGAAATCATAATCAACAGTGATGTTAACGGTGCCTGACAAACCCGATGGATCGAACATACTCCCCGAAACACCCACCCCCGTAAAGATAAAGGTTCCCCCTGCAGGTACGCCTGCGGCGAGGGTGAGCAGATTAACGGATGAACCGGTTTCGCATGCGTTCACATTCGTCGTTGCTATTGAAGCAGTCGTCGTAACATCGATATCGAATGCAGTTGCCGTGGCATTGCAACCGCCCACGCTGTAGTTTACCGTGATGGTTTGCATGCCGGAAAGCCCGGAAGGGTTAAATAGATTGCCCGCTACCTGTGTGCCGCTAAAAGTGAATGTTCCCCCGGACGGCGAAGCTGAAACCAACGCCGTGAGGTCTATGTCCGGAGCGCTTTCACAGGCTGGCACTGCAGTAGCCGGAACGTTGACCGTGGCGGTGTTGCTGATGGTGAGTGCAAGCGTTCCCTGGGGCGCCGTGCATGTGCCGACCGAATAGTCAACTAAAATGGATATGACGGATCCGGCCAGTCCGGAAGGGTCAAAGTTATTGCCGGAAATATTGGGATGGCCCGAGAAAGCAAAGGTTCCTCCCGCAGGCGATTCACTGACAAGTGTACGGAGGTCAACGACGCCACCGGATTCGCAGACAGTTTCCGGGTTGATCACGAGTGCAGCGGAATTAACCACATTCACGACCACATCCGTCGGCGCGGTTTCACCGCAGGCGTAAACCGATGTTACTGCGAACGTTGCAGACCCGGCGGCCGTCATGTCAAGATCAGCAGCGGAGGGTGTGAAGCTGGCCCCCGTGAATACCAGCGCTCCGTTTTTGTACCAGTTGAAATCCACGACATCCGCATCCGTGCTTGATGCTGCAAGTGTCGGCGCGGCAGAATTAACACAGAGGTTCACCGGCGAAGTTGTGGTGAGATCGGGTACGGTTTCATAATTGAAAGTCAGCCTGGATTGCGCCGTGTTATCGAAATACTGGATCTCAAATGCGTGTACCCCGGCCGTGAGACACACAGGCCCGGACGTGTACGGGGTATACGAATGCAATCCGAAAGCGGCAGGAGGAAGTACATCCACGCCATCGACCAGCAGGCGTACGCCGTCATCTCCACCTACGGTAAATCTGTAGATACCGGCAGGGAGCGTTTTATTCATCTTATAACGGACACTGAAATAATTGAGGTGATTTCCACATACGTTAGGACCCTGGACCGGAATTGCCAGACCGAGATTCATGTCGAATTCATCGGTGCCAACGTCGTAAGTGGAAGCGCCACTCATGTTATCGATATCGGTTGACGCGATGAATCCGCGGTATTTTGCATTGTTAAAGTTTATGTTCGCCGGGGGAAGCCCCGGGGAGCCTGTATCGTCATACACATAACCGATCCACGTTTCGTTTCCAGCTGTGGTCTGGTCACCCGGGATCGTCATGAAGGTGATCACCACATTGTCCGCCGTCGCGGGACACGGACCTGCGGGATTGTTCGTCGTCGACGTAAGGGTCGCGGTCCCATTCGTAATGTCATTGGTGCCAGGTGTGTATATCGCATCCGGATTGGTATTGCTATCAAAGGTACCGTCACCGGAGGTGGTCCACGTCATCGTGGCAGCCGATCCGGTAAGGGTGGCATCCAGTTGGACGGTTCCTCCGACGCAGATCGTCTGGGCTGCGCCAGCATCGACAATAGCTGCAGGGTTCAGTGTAATCACAACATTATCCGATATGCCCGGACAGCTTCCGGTAGCCGTCGCGGTAAGCGTTACCGTCCCGGCTGCAATGTCTGTGGAGCCCGGTAAATACGTGGCATCGGGGTCGGTATTATCATTGAATGTTCCGTTTCCGGATGAAGTCCACGACAATCCTGTTGCCGACCCCCCGAAGGTTGCGCTCAATACAATAGAACCTGAAGAACAAACGGTCTGAGGTGCGCCCGCATCAACGGTGGGAGCAGCATTGATGGTGATCACCATCGCATCGTTCACGGAAGCACAGGGCCCTGCGGTGGCAAGGGTTAAAGTAACGGTACCTGCTGAAATGTCGGCAGCGCTGGGCGTGTACACCGCATTGGTGAGCGACGCATCGTTAAAGGTACCGGTACCCGAAGTGGACCATGAGATACCGGTTGTGCCAGTGAATGAACCTCCCAGGGTGGCGGTACCTCCTGCACAAATGGTTTGATCTCCCCCGGCATTCGCGGTGGCCGCTGCGGTTACTGCGATCACTACATCATCCGTTGCTGCAGTACAGACTCCTGCAGGGTCATTGCTGGTAAGTCTTAATGTGTAAGTACCTGCCACCGTCGCGGAGAATGACACAGAAGCCGGCGTGGCTGTCTGCGCTAAATTGCTGAGCGAGCCATCTCCGCCTGTTGGTTGATTTACAATCGTCCATGCAGCCGTCGTTGCGGACCCTCCCACGCCAGACCCTGCAAGTGGTGGCGATCCTGAAGAACAGATAATCTGATCAGCCCCCGCATTCACGGTGGCCATCGGATTAATGGTAATGGTGATATCATCCGTAACAGCGGCACACGGACCGGTTGTTGTCAGCGTAAGCGTTACGGTTCCGGCGGTGATCTCTCCAGCCGTGGGCGTGTAAACTGCGTTCAATGCCGTGTTGTCCGGGGAAAATGTTCCGGCACCTCCACTCCATGTGGCTGAGACTGCGGATCCACCGATCGCGCCGGCCAATGTTGCCGTATTTCCTTCGCAGATCTGCTGGTCAGTTCCTGCATTTGCAGTAGCCGGACCCTGAATGGTAATGACTACATTATCCGATGCTGCGGCGCATGGCCCGCTCGTTGTTAACGTAAGGGTTACTGTACCCGCGGCAACCTCTGCGGCGGAAGGTGTATAGGTCGCATTTAAAGCGGTGTTGTCCGGCGTAAATGTGCCGGTTCCTCCGCTCCAGGTTCCTGACAGGGCCGAGCCGCCCACAGATCCGGCCAATGAGACTGTGCCTCCTGCGCAAATCGCCTGGTCGCCGCCCGCATTTGCGGTTGCGGGCTGATCCACGGCAATGACAACATTATCGGAGACAGGGTTACAACCACCTGTTGCCGTTAGCGTAAGCGTGATCGTCCCGGCGGCGACCTCCGCCGCAGTGGGTGTGTATGTTGCGTTTAATGCAGTGTTGTTTGGCGCAAAAGTCCCGGCTCCCCCACTCCACGTGCCGGTCACGGCCGAGCCGCCAATGACGCCGTTCAATGTTGCGGTGGCGCCAGGACAAATTGTTTGATCCGGCCCTGCATCTGCAGTACCCAGTGCGTTGATGGTGATGGTTACATTATCAGACACGGCAACACACGGTCCCGCTCCATCGGGGTCGTCTGTAGTCAAGGTCAGCGTCACGCTTCCCAGGGCAATGTCCGCGGCGCCCGGCGTATAGGTAGCGTTTAAGGCAAGATTATCGGGTGTAAAGGTTCCAGTTCCACCGCTCCAGGTACCCGTCGAAGCGGATCCACCCACTGCCCCGGCCAGCGTTACCGTCGCGCCCGCGCACACGGACTGGGCGGGACCTGCATCTACAGTAGCCTGCTCATTGATCGTGATAGTAATGTTGTCAGAAACGGCAACACAGGGTCCGGCGCCGTCGGGATCATTCGTTGTCAGGGTCAGGGTAACAGTCCCCGCAGTAATTTCCGCCGCAGAAGGCGTATAGGCAGCGTTGACATCATTGGCATTGGGTGAAAACGCCCCGGTCCCTCCGCTCCAGGTGGCGGATGAGGCTGATCCTCCCGTCACGCCGGCCAGGTTAACCGTACCACCGGCGCAGACCGTCTGATCGGGTCCGGCGTCGACAGTAGCCAGTGCGTTAATAGTAATGGTAAGATCATCGGAAACGGCAACGCACGGTCCTGCTCCGTCGGGATCATTCGTCGTCAGGGTCAGCGTAACCGTTCCTGCCGCAACTTCTGCGGCGGAAGGAGTATACACGGCGTTCAGCGTATTGGCGTCAGGGGCAAATGATCCGGTTCCTCCACTCCAGCTTGCGGAAGAAGCGGAACCGCCTCTTGCGCCATTCAAGGTCACGGTAGCGTTACCACAAATCGTCTGATCCGCCCCCGCATTGACAGTGGGCAGGGCGTTGATGGTGATGACAACATTATCGGAAACCGCGACGCACGGTCCGGCGCCATCC
>JBARAD010000023.1:0-3815 GCA_049791675.1 Chryseosolibacter sp. | reverse complement strand
GACAAGGAGCATGAGCACTTCATTGAGTAGATGAACCAGTGACAGAAGCTGTGACTTGCCTTGACGGTCTCTTCTCCCTCAGTGTCACTGGCTCGCCAGGATGCTGAGGCTGCGGACACCACACTTGACTAATCACGCCTCCGGGCGCGGACTATGACGAAGCCCCTCGAAGGACGGCTGAAATTTGATCATTCATCAACAGCAGCCTTCCGCAATTGCTTTCCATAATCCTTTGGCGTGGTATTGTACTGTTTGATAAAACATTTGTTGAAGTACGAATGACTGTTAAAGCCGACCTCCAGGGCGATCTGACTGATATTTAGCTTTCCTTCTCTCAGCAGGTGCAGGCTTTTCTTGAGCCGGATCGATTTGATGAACTCGTTCACGCCCTGGCCGGTCAGCGTCTTGATCTTCGCATAGAGGACAGTCCGGCTCAAAGCTGTCTCATCACAAAGGAGCTTGTGATCAAGGTCCGGATCGGAAATGTTTGTTTCGATGACGCCAATGACCTGGTTCAGAAAATCTTCATCCACCTTGTTGATGGCGACATCTTCGGGGAAGTAACTGTTCGAATTCAAAATTTGCGCATGGATCTTCTCCTGAGCGCGCACGAAATTGTAAATGAGCTGAAGGAGAAGTTCCTTTCTTGCCGGCTTCGTCAGGTAGACGTCAGCACCCGCGCCGTAACCCAGGAGCGGGCCGTTCTCATGCGATTGACTTGTCAGCAGGATCACCGGGATGTGACTGGTCGCGGGGATCGTTTTTATCTGCCTGCAGAATTCTTCGCCATCCATCACCGGCATCTTCATGTCGGTGATGATCACCGTCGGTTGAATCTCCAATGCTTTCCTCAACCCTTCATTCCCGTTTTCGGCCTCGAAGATCTCGAATGTTCCAGAAAGGCTCAGTCGCAAATGATATCTTAACTCCCTGTCGTCATCGATGATCAATATCCTTCGGCCCTTGATCCTGAGTAATTTTTCTTCCGGAAAATCAATGATGGCACGTTTTACCAAACCTGTCTCAGGTTCTGCAGGCTCCTCTTCCGGAGAGGAGTCTATCGTGAATGCTGACTTTGGAAGTGTAAACAGAAATCTTGAACCCTCGCCCTGTTGCGAATTAACGGTGATCGTACCCTTATTAGCCTGAATAAATTCATGGGTGATCACCAGGCCAAGCCCAGTTCCCGTTTCGCCTGCCGTTCCTGTGGACAGAAACTTCTTTTCAAGTTTGAAAAGGTTTGGGAGTTGATCGGGGGCAATCCCGATCCCGTTGTCGCGGATTTCAATACTTAATTCATGATCGCTCTCGGCGCAATGAACTGATACTTCACCTTCGGCGTTGGTGAATTTGATGCTGTTGCTGAGCAGGTTTCTGACAATAGTGTCAACCATGTTATAATCTGCGAAAACTTTTCGTGTAACGGGGGTCTCCAGCCGGATATGTATGTTTTTCTGTTGTGCCTGCGGCGTAAGCAGTGCAACGTTCTTTTTTATTACGGCGGTAACATCGAAGTCAGCCGGGCTATACCTGATCTGGTGTGATTGTGTTCTTGACCAGCTCAGCAGATTAGTCAGTAGCGTATAGACTGATTGTGATGAGCGATAGATGCTTTCGACGTACTCGTTGATATCTCTTTTGGCAAGATTGGGCAAGTTCAGTTTCAACGATTCGGCTACTCCGGAGAGCGCGGAGATTGGGTTGCGCAGGTCGTGCGCCAGGATGGAAAAGAACCGGTCTTTTGTCCGGTTCGATTTGTGGAGTTCCTGAACCGTTTGCTCAAGTTGCTGGTTCTGATCAAGATTCTGCTTTTGCTGAAGGAGGATCTTCTCGGATTGCCTGAGGATTTCCCGGTTGAATTCTTCCAGCTTCTCGTTCTGAAGTTTGATCTCTTCGTTTTTCTCAACGAGAAAGTGATTTGCTTCCGACAACTCGTGGGTTCTTCGCGCTACTTCCGCTTCCAGTAAACGGTTTTGTTTTTTGATCCGGGAAAGTCGCAGGTAAACAAAGGAGATCACCATCGATAGAACGACGACGACAGCCAGGAACTTAAACCACCATGTTTTCCACCAGGGTGGCAGGACTACGATGTGTAATCGTCTTGACGCTTCATGCCACTGATTTTCTTCATCGGTATATTTTATTTTGAAGACGTAGTTGCCGGGGTCAAGGTTGGTAAAGGATGCTTTGGTTTCAAATCCGGTGTTGATCCAATTATCATGAAGTCCTTCCAGCTGATAGGCATACTGGGTCCTGGATGGAGCATAGAGATTTAAAGCCGCGTAGCCGATCGAGAAGAAAGATTGGCTGGGTTGAAGGACTAACGTATCTGTTAAAGTAAGCACTTTCTTCAGGGGAGACTCCGGAGTTTCGCGCGTCTGCAGCTGATCATAGATGTAGAGGTCAGTGTTGAAGACTTGGATATTGAAATCCTTTTCCTTTGCTTTCAGGCTGTCCGGATGAAAGATATTCATACCGTTGGGCCCGCCAAAGTACAGCGTGCCATCACGGGCGGTCAGCGCTGCCTTGTGGAAAAAGGAATTCCCCTGCAAGCCGTCAGTCTGGTCGTAGCGTTCAATTCTTTTTGAATGGTCGTCAAAAGTAACAATCCCTTCATTTGAGCCAAGCCAGATCTTTCCCTCGCGGTCAAAGGTAATGGCTTTGATTGTTTTCGGGAGGTTATGCAGTTCGCTATAACGTTCAAAGGCATGTTCATTTTCCTTGAAGCGGTCCAGGCCGCCCGATTCGCTGATGACCCAGATATGGCCTTCGTGATCTTCTGCGACCATATTCACGACATCACTGCTGATACTTGCGTTGCTCTTCGTGGGAGAAAAGTGGGTAAGCTTTTCTTTGTCAAAGAGAAAAAGCCCGCCGTACGTGCTGATCCACAGCCGTTCTTTCGAATCGAGAAACAGGTGGTTGATCCAGGCCGGCGCTTTCAGATTAAAGGGAAAGGTTTTGTTTGTGGCGTGACTGATGAATTTGTTATTCTTAATGTCATAAACCGACAGGCCTTCGCCATGTGTACCAATCCAGACGATGGAGTCCTGTGGCAGGATGGATTTTACGTTATTCAGGATCAGCGAGTTCGCGTCTCCGGGATCATTGACAAAGGAGACAACCTTCCCCTTAACAGGATCGAATCGCATGATCCCGCCGGACCAGCTTGCCAGCCATAGATCACCTTTTTTATCTTCTCTGATCTCTAGTATGGCGTTGCTGCTGAGTCCATCCGGCGTTGTGTAGTTGGTGAATTTGTTTTTCTTCGGTTCATACAGTGTCAGGCCACCGCCATCTGTGCCAATCCAGATACGGCCCTGGCGATCTTCGTGTACTGAGGTGACGACATTATTGCTGAGACCGTTATCCACATCTTTTCCTTTATAGAAATGGCGGAATACGTTTTTGTGAACGTTGGTTTGGAACAGACCATGGCTCTGACTTGCGAACCATAAATTTCCAAAGCTGTCTTCACTGATCGAAGCGATGGAAATGCATGACAGTCCGGGATTTTTATACGGCCTGTTTGCGAAGGCAACAAATTCCTTGCTGTTCTTTTCCTTATAACGCAGCACCTGTCCTTTAATGCCCAGCCAGATCGTCTGGTTTTTATCCTCATAGATACAGGAGACATCGCCCTGGATCTCGTGGCCATTCTTATCGCCCCAGGAACCGCGAAAATGCCGCAGCACTTTACCTTCAGTACTCAACAGTGTCACGCCCTTGTCATAGGATCCTACCCAGACCCGGTCGTCGTGATCCACAATGAGACTCTTTATCTTATTGCTGCAAATTGTTCCAGGGTCGTTTGG